>JAJYIO010000133.1 GCA_021790035.1 bacterium
AGCATGGTGACCGTCAAGAATCCGACCTTGGCGGCGGCGGTGTTCTCGCCCACTGCGGGGTTATACCCACCGCCGGGCGTGTTGGTCGGAGGCAGGCGCGCGGGCACGAACCGGCACGAGCATCCGAGGCCGGTCAGCCCGTCGTGCCACCTTTGTTCGACCTTGACAGCGCCAGCTCCATCTGCAAGTCTAGGTCGCCCGGCCATGGCAGGCCCAGAGTGCTTCCGGCTCGGAGGGCTCGGGCCCGAAGAGTCACGGTGGTCCGGTCGCGTAGCACGGCGACCGCGCCAACAGACCCGTTGCAATCGACAACGTTCCAAAGAGGAGAACCGGTGGACTCGAGCGACAAGGATTTTGCTGCCCTGCCATCCCACGCCCAGGAACGCCTGGTCGAGATGCGTGGGCGGGACGAAGCCCACCGGCTCTTCACGAGCGACCTCTCGACCAGCGAGTTCCTCCTGGTCAAGGAAGCCGGATTCGACCCGATCGGACTGGTCGTCGGAAGCTCGATCTACCACGTCGGATTCCAGCAGGCCGCCTGGTCCCAGAACCAGGAGATGACCGTGCTGACGCAGGCCATGTACCATGCCCGCGAACTCGCGATGACCCGCATGGAGGAAGAAGCCCACGCGCTGGGTGCCGACGGCATCGTGGGGGTTCGTCTCGAGGTCAATCACAAGGAATGGGGTCAGCACGTCGCGGAGTTCGTCGCCATCGGAACCGCGGTGGTGCATCGCAACGACCCGCACCGGTTCCAGAACAAGGACGGCCGCCCCTTCACTTCGGACCTATCGGGCCAGGACTTCTACATCCTGCTCAAGAGCGGCTACCGCCCGCTCGGCATGGTGATGGGCAACTGCGTCTATCACGTGGCGCGCCAGGGCCTGGCCGGCTTCATGCGGACGCTCGGGCAGAACATCGAGCTCACCCAGTACACCCAGGCACTCTACGACAGCCGGGAGCTGGCCATGGAGCGCATGCAGAAGGAGGCCGAGCGGCTCGGGGCCAAGGGCATCGTCGGCGCGGACATCCACGAGGGCTCGCATACCTGGGGTCCGCACGTCATCGAGTTTTTCGCCGTCGGCACCGCCGTCGAAGAGATCACTTCTGACCACGTCATCGAGCCGCCGACGCTGGTCCTGCCGCTGGCGGACTAGAGCGATGCGACTCTGGCCCTTCGGCCGCGGCACGGCAGAAGACGAGGCAGCTCGCCAGGAGTCTGCGCTCCAGAGAGCCGAGCTCCAGCGCCTTGCAGCTGCCAATCGCGAGGCCGAACTCGCGAGGCAGGCCGAGGACCTCCACGCCCTTTCGCATGGGGGCATCCCCGTGATGGCCCGCAAGCGGCTTGCCGAGCAGGCGCAGGATCCTTTGGCGATCTTCACCAGCGATCTGTCCCCGTCGGAACTCGGTCTCTTGCGGCAGCATGGCTATCGAGCCCGAGGTCTGGTCGCCGGTAGCGCGATGTACCACGTGGGACAGCCTTACGCCTCGAGCGTCGGCGACTGCGAGGTCACCGTACTCTCCAGGGCCTACGACAACGCGATGGATCTTGCGGTCCGACGCATGGAGCAGGAGGTCCAGCTGCTGGGGGCGCACGGTGTGGTCGGCGTCCGCGTGGGCCTGGTCCGGCACGAGTGGACCGACCAGACGATCGAGGTCACGGTCATCGGCACGGCCGTCGAGGGCCCGGCTCCGGCTCCCGCTCGCCCGTGGCTTTGCGACCTTTCGGTCGAGGAGTGGTGGGCCCTGCATCGAGCCGGCTACGATCCGGTTCACCTGGTCTGGGGGCATTCGGCCTGGTTCGTGCTGACGACGCAGGGCGACGAGTTTGCCGTCAGGTCGTGGAGCAACGTCGAGCTCGGACACTGGAGCCAGGCCCTGGGACAGGCGCGTATCCGGGCGATGATGGAAGTCAAGAAGCGGGCCCAGGCCGTTCGCGCCGCGGGCGTGGTCGGCGTCCAGGTCTCGCACCGGCTGGATGAGGTGAGACTGTCAGGAGGCGAGGGCGGGGTCTACGAGCGCGAGCACCACAACCTCGTGATGGCGGTGATCGGAACGGCGGTGCGCTCGGATGCGTCCCGGCCGTCTCAGCATCGAGCGGCGCTCATGATGCTTTCCCTGGCCGACGGCCGGCTCGCTCCGGCAGGGGTCGGCAAGGCGGACCTGAGCATCGAAAACTGACACCGACTCGCGGACGGCATCCTTGAGTGCGGAAACTCGCCACCGGAAGCGCCGAGCTACGCAGCGGCTTGCCCTCACAAGAAACTCTCTTCTCCGGCTGCGCCGGCAGTGGCTTGAGAGGGGCCCTTCGCCCCTCTCAAACTCGCCCCCCGCTGCGGGCAAGCTGCTGCGTAGCCCAGCACAGCAGGTGGCGTTTCATTCAACGCTGTCGGCGCAGACGGTGGGTGGCTCACAAGAAACTCTCTCTCCGGCTGCGCCGGCAGTGGCTTGAGAGGGGCCCTTCGCCCCTCTCAAACTCGCCCCCCGCTGCGGGCAAGCTGCTGCGTGGCCCCGCTCAGCAGGTGGCGTTTCATTCGAGAGTGTCGGCGCAGACGGTTGGGGGACTCAGCCGGAGAGAGTTCGAGGGAGGATCGAAGTTTCAACCTAGCGCGAGGCTGCGGGGCTGAGGCCGCCGTGACGCCGGACGCGGGCCAGCTCCAAGGGGATGCTGTCGAGCCCGAGGACACGATCGACGATGCCGGCCTCGGCCACCGATCGCGGCATTCCGTACACGATGCTGGTTGCTTCGTCCTGCGCCCAGATCGTCGCCCCGGCATCCTTCATCGCCTTGGCGCCCGACGTGCCGTCGTTGCCCATCCCCGTCATGATCAGGCCGAGGGCGTGCGCCCCGCATGCCAGTGCGACCGAGGCCATCGTCACGTCCACCGAGGGCTTGTGCCACGTGCGCGTGCCGACGTCGTCCAGCAGCTCGACCCGGTTACCGGCAGGCGAATGCTTGAGTACCAGGTGCATGCCGGCCGGGGCGATGAGCGCCACGCCCGGCGACACGATATCGCCCGCCTCGGCCTCCCGGACCGTCATGGGCGAGAGATCGTTGAGACGCTGGGCGAGGGGGCGCGTGAAGCCTGGCGGCATGTGCTGCACGATGATCATCCCGACCGGGAAATCCGCGGGCATCCTGGCCATCATGGTCTGCAAGGCTCGCGGTCCACCGGTCGAGATGCCGACCGCCACGAGGTCGACCGCCAGTCCCAGATCGCCCGCCGCAGCCCGGTGCGCGACCGGCGTGATGGCAGACGGACCGGCCGGCTGCTGCCGACTCGGCGTCGAGCCGCTCGCCGCGGCCTTGAGCTTGGCTCTTAGCTCCTGCGCCACGCCGAAGACATCCAGCATCGAGTCCTGGGGCTTGGGGACGAAATCGAAGGCCCCGGCCTCGAGAGCCTCGAACGTTGCGTGGGCTCCGGCCTGGGTCAGGGTGCTCATCATGATGACCGGCACGTGCGTCTGCCCGTGAAGTTGCCGCAGGGCCGTCAATCCATCCATCACCGGCATCTCGATGTCGAGCGTCACGACATCGGGGGCGAGCTCGGCCACCCGGTCCAGCGCCTCCTGACCGTTGGCGCCATACCCGACGACCTCGAATTCCGCATCGGACGAGATCATCCGGGTGATGGCCCGGCGCATGAACGGCGAGTCGTCGACGACGAGAACCCGGATCGGATGATGCATCAGATGGAACCGCGAGTGAACAGGGGCGCAGACCCTGGCCCCGATAGGGGGGAAGTGCCAGGAGCCCGCAGGGGCGATGTCCCCCGGGAGGGCAGCGGCGAGGTCGAGGTTGGGCCTGGCAGGGCCGGCTTCTCGTAGTAGATGGCTTCGCTGGACACCTTGAGCTTGAACTCGACGTCAAATCCCATCAGCGACTCGGAGTGGCCAAGAAACAGGTATCCACCGGGATTGAGCATCCGGTAGAACTGGTCGACCACACGTCTTTGCGTTGCCTTATCGAAGTATATCAGCATGTTTCGGGAAAAGATTACGTCGAAACCCTCGAGCGCCCGATCCTTGGGAAGGTCCAGAAGGTTGGCCTGCATGAAGCGGGCCTTTCCTGCGAGGGTCGGCACGACGCGATGGCCTCCCTCCTTGGGCGTGAAGTACTTGCTGCGATACCGCTCCTCGGTGGCCCGGAAGGCGGAATGCGGATAAAAGGCCGCGCGAGCCTTGCCGATGGCTTCCGGATCGATATCGATGCCCAGGATCTCGACAGACCAGCCAGCCAGCGATACCGGGGACTCATCCAGCAACATGGCGAGGGTGTAGGGTTCCTCGCCTGACGAGCAGGGGGCGCTGAGGATCTTGATCTGGCGGAGGGATTTGGTTCCGACGAGCGCCGGAACCACGTGATCTCGAAATTCACGGAGCTGTCCCAGCTCGCGGAAGAAGTAGGTCTCGTTGATCGTGACCAGGGGTAAGACGGTATTCCAGACGACGTCCTTGCCGAAGGCGATCTCGCGCAGCAAGACCTGGCAGAGCTCGCCCAGAGACGCCAGGCCTTGAGCGGAGATGACCGGGACGAGCCGATCCTGGAGGAATTCGAGCTTGCTATCCTCGACCCGGATGCCGCAGTAGCTCTGGACGAGGTCCTTTAACTGCAGGAGCTCGCCCTGGGTTACGGATATGGACGGCACGAGCTAGGCCTCGGTCTTGCGAGCCAGATCCAGCGCCTTCTTGTCGCCCTCGTCGATGAGCGTCGCGATGTCCAGGATCAACGAGACCCGACCGTCGCCCAGGATCGTGGCGCCTGCGATCCCCGCGATCTGCCCGAGGTACGATCCCAGCGGCTTGATCACGACGTCCTGCTCCCCCTCGATCGAGTCCACGACGAGGCCGATCTGCTTGCGGGCCCCGCCCACCACGACGACGGGCTGGAGGCCCGGTGACGGCTCGATCGGTTCTTCGGGTCTGAAGACCTCGGCGAGGTGCAACAGCGGCAAGACCTCGTCACGCAACGGGATCACCTCCCGGCGCTGGATCGTCTTGATCTGCGAGGGCGCAACCCGGATGCTCTCGCGGACAGCGTCTAGCGGGATGGCATATACGCTTCCGCCGGACGCGACGAGCAGGGCGCGGGTGATCGCCAGGGTCAGCGGAAGCTTGACGATGAACTTGGTGCCCTGTCCCACGTTGGACACGACCTCCACCTTGCCCTTGAGCTTGCGGATGTTCTGGCTCACGACGTCCATCCCGACCCCGCGGCCCGAGACATCGGTCACCTTGTCGGCCGTGCTGAACCCCGGAAGGAAGATGAGCTGCAGGATTTCGGCGTCGTCGAGATTGGAGTCGTGCGCGACGAGGCCCAGGCTCCGCGCCTTGGCGAGGATCCTGGCGGGATCGATCCCCGCGCCGTCGTCCGCCACGGTGATGACGATGTAGCTGCCCTCGCGGTGCGCCTCGAGCGTGATCGTTCCGATCCCGGGCTTCCCTTGCCCCTCCCGGATCTCCGGGGTCTCGACCCCATGGTCGGCCGCATTGCGGAGCAGGTGGACGAGGGGATCCTCCAGCTCTTCGACGACGGTCTTGTCGAGCTCGGTATCCTGGCCGAAGATGTCGAGCCGGATCTCCTTGTCGAGGCGCTTGGCCAGATCGCGAATGAGCCGGGGAAACTTCGAGAAGACGCGCTCTACCGGAATCATTCGCACGCGCATGACGGTGTCCTGGAGATCGCCGACCAGGCGGGCGATCTGCGACATGGCGTCGTTCAATGTGCCCACCACGGAATCGCGCTCGAATCGACGCCCTAGCTCCGAGCCGATGCGAGACAGGCGGGTATTGCTGATCACCAGCTCGCCGACGACGTCCATCAGGAGGTCGAGGCGCTCCACGTCGACGCGCACACTGTGAGGCCCGGAATGGCCCTTGCCCTGGGGCGCGCCGCCACCTTGGGCTGGCCGCGCTGCCTCGACGGGTGTCGCGCCCCCCAAATTCGATGCCGGCGGGGGAACCGGCGTCGCAGGAACGACGGCTTGCAATACCTCGACCTCGGGGCCGTTCGTCGGAACCACCGCGAACCGCACCTGATCACCAGGCAGCAAGAGCTGGAGAAGAGGGGGTTCCGCGCTCGTCAGGAGCAAGGCGCGGGCCTCGAAATCGAACGTTCCGTCGCGGGTCCCGGCATCGGGCGGAATCATCGCCAGCAAGGTGCCGAGGCTGGTCAGCTTCTCGAGGACGGGATGATCGAGCCCCTCCTCCCCACGCTGACAGCCCGCGAGCTGCATATCCAGCTCGTAGAGGTACCGGCCTTCGATCTCGGTAAGCGCCTGGCGCGCCGCCGGTCCCAGCGCCGCAGCTAGCTGGGCGTCGATGTCGAAAGGCAAATCGATGGCACCGCCGGCCTCTGCGGTCGGGGCATCCATGAGCTGGCTCAAGGTGGCCACGACGGGGCTGATGTCGAACGGCGGTAGCAGCGCGGGATCCTTGCCGTCCAGGCGGTGCTGGACCTCGACCAGGAGCGTACGCAGGGCGTCCACGCCCTCGAACAGGGCATCCGCGCCGGCTTCGAGCAGGTCCTGCCGGCCCGACCGCACGGCGCCCAGCAGGTTCTCCATGTGGTGCGTGAGGCTGGCGATCGGACGGTTGCCAAGCAGTCCGGCGCCGCCCTTGATGGAATGCGCGGCGCGGAACATCTCGTTGATGCGACCGGGATCGAGCGGGGCGCCGCTCGCTTCCTCGAGTTCCAGCAGACCGCTCTCGAGAGATTCGAGGTGGGACCACGATTCCTCGAGGAAGGCCTTGATATCTTCCGGATCGAAGCCCAGCGATCCCTGGCCCTCGCCTTCGCTCATTGAATACTCCCCTTCGGGGCAGTGACTTGCAGGGGGCCTTGCCCCCCGCAAACTACCCCCCGCTGCGGGCAAGCTGCTGCGTAGCCACGCTCAGCGGGTGGCGTT
>JAJYIO010000134.1 GCA_021790035.1 bacterium
TGCGTGATGAGGATGATCGCCGCCTCGCGCTGGCGGCGGATGTCGTCCATCAGGGCCAGGATCTGGGCCTGAATGGTGACGTCGAGGGCGGTGGTCGGCTCGTCGGCGATCAGAAGTTCGGGTTCGCACGAAAGGGCCATCGCGATGACGACGCGCTGGCGCATGCCGCCCGAGAACTGGTGGGGATACTCGTCGATGCGGGAGGCGGCCGACGGGATTCCGACGGCCTCGAGAGCGGCGATCGCCTTCTGGCGGGCGGTCTTCTTGTCGACGTGCTGGTGGAGGATGATGGCCTCCATGATCTGGTCGCCTACCGTCAGCACGGGATTGAGGCTGGTCAAGGGATCTTGGCTGATGAGGGCGATCCGGTTGCCCCGGATCTCGCGCATCTGGGCCTCGGGGAGCTTGAGGAGATCCTGGCCCTTGAAGAGGATCTGCCCCCCCACGGTCCGGCCCTGCGGGGCGGCGACCAGGCGGAGAATGGACAGCGTCGTGACCGACTTGCCGCATCCGGACTCGCCGACGATGCCGAGAACCTGGCCGCGGTGGACCTCGAAGTCCACGCCGTCGACGGCCTTGACCACCCCCTCTTCGGTGAAGAAGTGGGTCTGCAGGCCGGAAACCTTGAGAAGGGGTTCTGCCACGTGGCGTTCCTTTGCAGACTCGGCTGCACGAGATCGGCGGAGATCCCGAAAAAATTACCACGCGGACGCTCGAGATGTCAGCAAGGCGGAGTCGGACGGGCAAAATGGGCCTCTGGAGTCCTGCTTCCGGGGCGGTCTCTCGACCGGGCAGGATTTTGGGTAGGACTGGCGTATGAAGGCTTCCTCGATCGCCCCGTACGTCCTCGCGCTCACCAGCATTTCTCTGGTGGCGCCGGCTGGGGCCCTGGCGGCCGTCCCCCGGAGCACCGGCACGACCGGGTCGGTCCCGCCTTCGGGTAGCGCGTCGTCGCTGCACGCACCGCCCTTCGCCGTCGCGGTCGCCGGCCTCGTCCCGGGGCTCGGTCAGCTCTCGCTGGGGGATCCGGCCGGGGCCGGGATCGCGCTCGGGGCCGTGGTGGTCCCGGCGGCGCTCGGTTGGCCGGGCTTGCTCGGTTCCAAGGGAGCGCCGCCCGTCGTGTTTGCCGATCAGCCCCTCGCCGAGTCGATGTTCCTGGTCGGCGCCCAGGAAGCGTGGTTCGTCCAGGACTTCATGGCCTATCAGCAGGCGAACGAGGATCTGGCCCCCCAGCGACTGGCGGGCCGCCGGATCTACTCGGTGGCCGATCTCGCGTCGGCGCCGGTCCAGTGGGCGGACTTCTGGGACTGGCGGGTCTGGGCCGCCGTGGCGGGGTCGCTGGCTTCCGACTACCTGATCGGTTCGATCGCGCCCGACAACACCCCGCTCGGCAAGTCGCCGTTCGAGGCCAAGTCCGCCTCGTACTATGGCCTGTCCATGCCGCCTGGTGCCGCATACGGCATCAACGTGGTCGGTGCCGGCGCCATGGGGGAGCTTGCCGGGGTGGGGGAGGAATCCGCCTGGCGCGGGGTCATCCAGGACGAGATCGAGTGGGATACCGGCTCGCCGTGGCTGGCCGTGGCCGCGACGTCCGTGCTCTTCGGCCTCGCTCACGTCGGCGGCATCAACCAGACCTCTGCGGTCAAGCAGTTCGTCGGAACCGCCATCGGGGGGGCAATCCTCGGCAGCCTCTACGTTTCGACCGGTCATGACCTGCGCAAGGACATCGCGGCGCATTCCTACTACGACGCCATCGGCATCGCCCTCAACGGCTTGCAGCCCCAGATCCAGGGCAACAACGTCTTCGGGATCCAGTACGCGTTCTGAAGCCCGCGGCTCTCGCACTATCTTTCGATAGCCGCTATCATGGAGCCGATGAACGATGCGGAAGTGATCCACGTAAAAGGCGCCCGCGAGCACAATCTCAAGAACGTCGACCTGATCATCCCGCGCAACCGGCTGGTCGTGTTCACCGGGGTGTCGGGATCGGGCAAGTCGTCCCTCGCCTTCGACACGATCTTCGCCGAGGGCCAGCGCCGCTACGTCGAGAGCCTCTCGGCCTACGCCCGGCAGTTCCTCGGCCAGCTCGACAAGCCGGATGTCGACCACATCGAGGGGCTTTCGCCGGCGATCTCGATCGACCAGAAATCGACGAGCCACAACCCCCGCTCCACCGTCGGCACGGTCACCGAGATCTACGACTATCTGCGCCTGCTCTACGCTCGCATCGGCACGCCCCATTGTCCGAACTGCGGCCAGATCATCAACCCCCAGACCGTCGAGCAGATCGTCGACCGCGTCCTCACCTTGCCCGAGGGCACGCGGTTCCAGGTTCTGGCGCCCCTGGTGCGCGGGCGCAAGGGGGAGTACCGCTCCCTGCTCGAGGATGCCCGACGCGAGGGCTTCGTGCGCGTGCGGGTCGACGGCGAGATCCGCGATCTCGGCGAGGAGTTCGATCTGGATCGCAACAAGAAGCACGACATCGCCATAGTGATAGATCGACTTGTTGTTAAGGAGGACATCGGCACTCGCCTGGCCGACTCGGTGGCCCAGGCCCTCAAGAAGGCGGAGGGCCTCGTCATCATCGAGGATCTCGGCACCCGCGATCGCCCCGCGCAGAGCGACACCCTGTATTCCGAGCAGTTCGCCTGCGGCGATTGCGGCACGTCCCTCGCCGAGATCGAGCCGCGCCTGTTTTCGTTCAACAGCCCCTTCGGCGCCTGTCCGGCCTGCCACGGGCTCGGGGCCAAGCGCGAGTTCGACCCGGCCCGGGTCGTTCCCGATCCTTCCCGGCCGCTCCGGGACGCCATCGCCCCCTGGAGCCGCACGGGCAACCCGTACTACCAGCACGTGCTCGAGGCGGTGGCCAGACACCTCGAGGTCTCGCTGGACACCCCGTGGGAGGACCTGCCCGAGTCGGCGCGGACGGTGGTGCTGTACGGCACCAGCCACAAGATCCACGTCGAGGAAGAGTCCTGGTTCCGACCCCAATCCGCGACGCGGTTTCGCGGTGAGACGGCAGCGCAGAGCGGCTCGTCACCGCAACGGGGCTACTCCACGCGCTACGAGGGCGTGATTTTGCAGCTCACGCGGCGCCTGGCCGAGTCCACCTCCGACAAGTTCAAGGAGGACATGGAGGTCTTCCTGACCGACCTCCCGTGCGAGACGTGCAAGGGCAAGCGCCTCAAGCCCGAGGCCCTGGCCATCACGGTGGGCGGTCGCTCTATCGCCGAGTTGACGGCTCTTTCCATCAACGGGGCCAGGTCGGCGCTGACGGGTCTCGAACTCTCGGCGCGCCAGCAGGCGATCGCCGCCCAGATTCTCAAGGAGATCCACGCCCGCCTCCAGTTCCTGCTCGACGTCGGGCTCGATTACCTCACGCTCTCGCGCTCTGCCAACACCCTGTCCGGGGGCGAGGCCCAGCGCATCCGGCTGGCCACCCAGATCGGCAGCGGCCTCACGGGGGTCATGTACGTCCTCGATGAACCCAGCATCGGCCTGCACCAGCGTGACAACCGGCGGCTCCTGGCCACCCTCAAGCACCTGCGCGACCTCGGCAACACGGTCATCGTCGTCGAGCACGACGAGGAGACCATTCGCGAGGCCGATCACCTGGTCGACATCGGGCCGGGGGCGGGTGTCCATGGCGGGCGGATCGTCGCCAGCGGCTCCCCCGACGAGGTCGCGCTGGCCCCGGATTCCATCACCGGGCAGTACCTCTCGGGTCGCCGTGTCATACCCACTCCCGCCGCTCGCCGATCGGGCAACGGGGCCGCCTTGCGCCTCCTGGGCTGCACCCTGAACAACCTCAAGGATATCGACGTCGAGTTCCCCCTGGGCCGGTTCGTCTGCGTCACGGGCGTGTCGGGCTCGGGCAAGTCGACGCTGGTCAACGATATCCTGCTGTCGGCCCTCGAGTACTACCTCGGCCGTGGCCCGCGGCCGCTGGGCATGCGCGACGTCCGGGGCCTGGAGAGCATCGACAAGGCCATCGTCATCGACCAGTCGCCCATCGGCCGCACGCCGAGGTCCAACCCCGCCACGTACACGGGCCTCTTCGACATCATCCGCGATACCTTCGCCCAGACCGTCGAGGCCAAGGCGCGCGGTTATGGTCCTGGCCGCTTCTCGTTCAACGTCAAGGGGGGGCGATGCGAGGCTTGCGGCGGCGAGGGGCTCAACCGCATCGAGATGCACTTCCTCCCGGACGTCTTCGTGGCCTGCGAGGTCTGCAAGGGCCGGCGCTACAACCGCGAGACGCTCGAGATCCGGTTCAAGGGCAAGTCGATCGGCGACGTCCTCGAGATGACCGTGGAGGAAGCCCTCGAGTTCTTCTCGAGCATCCCGCGCGCCCGGACCAAGCTCCAGACCCTGCACGACGTCGGGCTCGACTACATCAAGCTCGGTCAGCCCGCCACCACGCTGTCGGGCGGCGAGGCCCAGCGGGTCAAGCTCGCCGAGCAGCTCTCCCGGCGCAGCACCGGCACCACCCTGCTCATCCTCGACGAACCCACGACGGGCCTGGCGGCGTACGATGTAGACAAGCTCCTGTCGGTTCTGGGGCGCCTCGTGGATCAGGGCAATTCCATCGTCTGCATCGAGCACAATCTCGACGTCATCAAGACGGCGGACTGGATCGTCGATCTCGGCCCCGAGGGGGGAGACCGCGGCGGGACGATCGTGGCGGTCGGAACCCCCGAGGAGATCGCGGCCCATGCGCACTCGTACACGGGCCAGTTCTTGCGGCCTTTGATCGGGCAGAGGGCTGCGGTTCCGGCGGAACGCCCCAAGGCCACGTCCGGTCGCCGCGGCCGGCAAAAGGTTGGCTGAGCCGTGCGCAAGCCGTCCAGATCAAGGGCTCCCGGGGAGCGCATCGCGGTTCGGCAGAATCCGATATATCGATTTGATTCCAGGCCGGGTACACTGAGCCTGTCTTCTTCCCGGTGAAGGAGGTCCCGGATGTTCTTCGAGCCCGTGATGTTCCTGGGATGGCTTGGCCTCCTGGTGGTTCCCGTCGTGGCCATCGTGGCGGTGATCGTGTGGTCGCCGCTGGGCCGCGCGCTGGCCTCGGTGATCCCGCCAATCCTGGCCACGGCGGCCATCGCCCTCCCCCTGGCCTACCTCCTCAACACCCTGCACGTGGCGCAGTGGGTGACGGCGGCGTGCGCGCTGACGGCGATCGTTTCGTGGTCGCCCCTGGGCAAGGGCATGGGCGATGCCATCCGCAACCTGGCCGATCCCGCGCGCTCACGCAAGGCCCTCTCGGATCTCGAACAGCGCCTGGCTGACGCAGAGACCGAGATCGGTCATCTGCGGGAGGCCGCTGTCGTCGGTTCGGCATCGCGTTCGCGTTCGGGCTCCGCTGCCCGGCAGGACGAGTCGTCACGGCAGGCAAGCGAGGCCGAATCGCCTGGCTCCGCATCGCGATCCAGCTGGCGCCTCGAAGCCCGATAGGGGCGGGTGCGGCAGGGCCCGATGGCAGCCTGGCGATCGGGAGAATTTCCCCTGGTAAGGGGCGGCAACGAATGCAAGACCGGCCCTGTCTTGCGGCGCAGCCGGGGGCTCGAAGCTTCGGCCCTATTGGCGACCCGCGAAGTCTCGCACGGCGCGGGCGATCGCCCGCATCTCGACGTCGCCGTACCGGTGGTCGATGGGCAGGGTCAGGATGCGATCGAAGAGCCACCACGAGTCGGGGAAATCGTCCCGGCGGACCTCCGGTGGAAGCTTCCAGTGGATCACCGTATAGATGTCCTGGTCGACCAGGTACTCCATGAGGGCGTCGCGGCGTTCGCAGAGGATCGGCAGGCCGTAAGGCACGACGGACTCCGGGAGCGCGTCGAACAGGGGCCTGATGGATATCGCCGGCCGGACTCCCGGTGCGCTGTCGGCGGACGGTGCGGCGACCGCGTTTGGCCGGTCGGGACTCGCTGCCGAGGACGGATCGCGTCCGAAGAGCAGGCCGAAGAGCAGGCGGTAGTTCTCCCGGCGTCGGGTAGCCATCCGGTCGAGATCGAGGCCCTGAAGCGCAGCGCGAGACCATCGGCTCATGGCGCGAGGGACGATCGCCTCGTCGAGTTCCTCCTCGGTCACCTCGAGGTCGGCGGCCGCCTCCCACCAGGCTTCGACGTCACCGTCCCTGCGGGCCCGGAACTTGGCCATGCGGGCGAGGAGCTTGCGCCCGTACACGTCCGCATCGCCCGGATCTGACCCTGGCTGCGCCCCGGCGAGCGGCCCTGCGACCCTGGCCTCGGGCAACGCGGGCAAAGCGAGCGACTGGCGAGACACCAGCAGCCCACCGTCCGGCACGGGCAGGAACTTGCGCAGGCTGGCGATCGCCCATTGCCCGTGAACTCGCGCCCACGGGGACAATAGCGCCTGGACCGCATCCTCGAGGACCGGCACGCCAAGGTCGAAGAGCGCTGGATTCGCCGGAAAGCCAAAGTAATGGATGACCTGGATTGCCTGGCATCCCCTGGCCAGGGGCCGGACCCGCCCGGCATCGACCGAAAGATCGCGCTCCACCGGGTAGAACCGCACCTCGACGCCGGCCTCGCGGTAGGGCTGGACGACGGACTCGCACCCGTAGGACGGGAGCAGTACCGGGCCTTCGGGCAAGATGTGGGTGGCCCACCAGCGGACGGCTTCTCGCGCCGAACCGAACCAGGCATGGGGCTTTCCCTCGACCTG
Source organism: bacterium (assembly GCA_021790035.1). GTDB lineage: Bacteria > Cyanobacteriota > Sericytochromatia > S15B-MN24 > VGJW01 > JAJXWQ01. The sequence goes on from JAJYIO010000134.1 coordinate 6,688, forward strand.
CAGAATTCTTGCCATCCGCGCATCGAGATCGCCGATGGGCCCGGCGAGCGACAACTCGTCCGGTGCGATCTCGATCTCGCCCCCGATCACCGCCGGGCTCCGGCGGTGGCGAAGATTTCACCTCGAAGGAGGCTGTCCGAGGGAGGGCTGACCCCGTTCAACCGAAAATCACCCTGGCCTGGATTATTCACGGCTCGCGTAGCGAGACCG
>JAJYIO010000135.1 GCA_021790035.1 bacterium
CACCGCTCGGCAGGTGGCGTTTCATTCGAGAGTGTCGGCGCAGACGGTGGGCAACTCTAGCTGATCGCCTCTGGCTGGGCCGGGGCCGCATCGACCATCGGAGCCTCTTCGGCGAGCTCGCCGGTCTGCATCTTCTCACGCAGCCACGGAAAGACGCGGCGGCGGGCGGCGTCACGCTGGCGTTCCCGGTAAGCCTGGTGATTTGACTTTCCGACGATATTGCGACGATATGCCTGCTCGTCCATGACCTGGATCTCGAACGGAAAGAAGAACCTCTCGACGTCCCCACCGTCCGTCTTGCGGGTGATCATCACTCGGGTGGTGAACTGGATCGAGCGGTAGTGTTCGTCGGTATAAGGATTGCGAACGGCGCCCGGGCGCACATCGACCTCTCGGTGGTAGGACTCGATCTCGGCCTCGAACCCCGCCCCGTCGAGGCGACCCTCCGCGAGACCCTTGAGGGCCTCGTCGAGGAAGCGGCGGAACTCGGGCAGATCGATCAGCGTGTTGTGGCTGCGGCTCGGCTTGATGTTGGGATAGACGACGACGTTGCGATCGACCAGGTAGCGGATCACGAGCAGGGTGTCAGCCCGGGAATAAGTCACGATGCGGAGCCCGACCTGATCGTAGATCTCCTCGGCGACGCTGTCCTTCTTGTAGAGCATCTTGAGCAGGAGGCTGTTCCAGGGCTTCTCGGTCTTGAAATCCGATCGCACGATCGGGATGTCGCCCAGATAGAGCTTGCCGCGCGAGTGGCGCAGGTGCGGGCGCAGCCGACCCTCGAAGATGGCGCAGGCCTCGCTGACGCGGTCACGCCCGGGCAGGTACATCCCGTGGGCGACAGCATGGCAAACGCGAAGGACAGAGCAAGCCCAGTCTCGAAGCGGATGGTCAGGCTGGCTCGCACAGATGAGCAACTCGACCGGATCGTGCGAGAGCTCGGGCGGGATCCGCTCCAGCGGCCCCAGGGGCAGAAGCTCCTCCTCGATGAACGCCAGGGCCAAAGGAACGATCTTGCGAATCTCTCGCTGGCCGTCTTCCTCGCGAGGGTCGAATCCGTAGGCGGCGAGGAACGCCCGGGCAGCCTGCTCGGTTCGGTAGGTCAGGCGGCCGAGATCGATCGCCGATCCCCCCGACACGATGGCCGAGATGATGTCCCAGTCGTAGTCAAGGAACCGATCAGTCCGGGTGTTCACAGTCTCGCTGTATCACGCTCTCGAGGTGGCGGTCAAGCTGGCCGCGTGCCACCAGCCGTTCCTGATCGTAGCGTCGCCTGGCCCGCGAGGACCGAGCGCTGCGCGGCATCATCGCCGATGCTCCCACCAGTCGAGGTAGGCGGCCTGTCCGGCGAGGACCCAGGCGGCCCGGTCGGCCTGGCCTCGCAGCAGGAGGTCCTCGATGAGGGACAGGTGGAACTCGAACCGGCACGTCGCCAGGACCGCAGGCAACAAGCGCGCTTCGGAACCGGTCAGGGGGCGAATCGACTCGTATCCCTGGCGCATCGCAGCGGCGTGCCCGAGCTGGACCCCGTCGGCCAGCCGATCCCAGGGGTATGCTGCGGCCGTGATGGCCAGCGCGAGGTCGTGAACGAGAAGGCCGTCCTGCGCCAGGTCGAAGTCGATGGCCGATGCCACGTCGGTTCCCGCAAAAAAGAGATTGCGCTTGATCCAGTCGCCGTGCACCACTCCGGCGACCAACCCCTGCGAGGCGGCGGCACGCAGCGGCTGGCGCAGGCGCTCGAAGCTGCTGACCGCGCGCTCCCAGTCGACATGACGACCAAGGAAAGCTTCCAGGGCGGGCCTGTCGGCGATCCGGTCCGTCAAGGCGTGGCGAAGATCGGTGGCAAGCGCCAGCTCGTACCGGGCCGACAGGCCGGTCCCGGGGGCAGCCAGGCGCTCGGGAAAATCGGCCATGGCCTCGTGAAACCGAGCCAGCATCGCACCGGCCGACCGGACCTCGGCCGCGGTCTCGAACGGAGCGAAGACCGATGCCGCCCCGTACCGATCCGTGCCCGTGGCCTCCAGGTACACGCTCCAGAGCCGCCCGTGCCACCAGTGGGCAGCCCCGCCCGACTTCAAGGCGAGCATGGGCGGGGTGGGAAAGCCTTGCGCCACCAGGTACTCGACGATCCGGCGCTCGCGCTCGATCGAAGCGACCGGCCTCCGATCCGGATCCCGGCCCTTGGCGCAGAAGCGGCCCCCGGACGTGGAGAAGAGACAAACCTCGCTGTTGGAACCGGCGGCCGCCCGTGATATTTCTGTCACCGGCCCGAGGTCGAAGGCCGTGGCCAGGCCGGCCGCCAGGTCAAGGGACGACGGCCGCCCCCCAGGATCCCCCGCATCGCCCGGGGCCACGCTCACGACGGCGGGACCAGCGGCTTTTCCATCAACTGGTAGGACAGCCACGGGGTGAAGCCCAGCCGGCCGTAGAAGCCCAGGAGATCGGTCCAGTCGATCACCACCCGCCGAGCCTTCTGCTTGCGCAGGACGTCGGCCGCGATCGCCACGACCGCCAGGCCCAGGCCGCGGCCCTGGTAGGCCCTGGCGACGCCGACGGGACCGATGGCCGCCACGTCGGCATCGAAGCCCTGCCAGCGGCGTGTTCCGGGCGATCGCGGCGGGTGGACGTGGGCGAACCCGACCGCCCGGCTCCCGTCGAACAGCACGACCACCGAGGCCCGCGCCTCCGGTCGGCCAAGGGCGAAGGCAACGTCGAAGAGCCACCGCCCCGGAAACTCGGCCGCCAGGAACTCGAGAAGGGCGGCGGTCTGGACCGGCTCGTAACTCATCGACCGCTCGGTAACCACCAGGCGCGCCTCGATTCCCCCGGCCGCCAGGGCCGCTGGCACCTCGGGCGGCACCGAAAAGCCCTTGACATCTCGCGCCACGTCCCAGACGGTCTTGCCGGCGCCGTAACCGGCCCGCTCGAAGAACCCCGCCGCCGAAGCCAGGTCCGAGGGTACGCCGGGGACCGCGTGAAAGAACGATCCACCCAGGATCGCTCGCGTGGCTCCCTGCCGGCGCAGACCCTCCTCGGCCGCGGCCAGCAAGGCCGAACCCAGACCGTGGCCAGCGAACGGCGGATCCACCGCCAAAAGGGACACGAAGCCCGCGTCGGCGTATCGCTCACCCCCGAGCACCTGGCGCCGGAAGCGCTTGGCGACCGCGAAGCCGTGCGGCCATTCACCCTGCGCGCCTCCGAACAGCAGATCGCCCGGCTCGAAGGACGGATCGCACGTCGTGATCTCGGCCATGAGGGCCGGCGTCACCGGGAATGCCTTACCGACAGCTCGGTTCCAGATCCCCGCCAGAAACTCCGGATCCGTCGAGGTCATCTGGGCGCCAAGCCGGCGCGATCCCCTGGCCACGTTCGAGGCCCCTTTCAGTGAAACGGGCGCAGCTGCGCGGCCGCCTCGCCACGCAACCGGGGTCCGTCCGTGTTTCTTGCCATTTCGACCTCGTCGCCGTCCTTACTAATGTTACACTGGCGCCCGGTATGGTGATGCGATTGGCACGCGCTCGCGCATCGGGAGCGGTCCGCAAGGCGCTGCTCGGCGTCCTGCTGGTCGGCGCCGCGCTGGGGTTCGGTTGTGCGCCCCGCTCGGCAGCACCCAAGGGCGGCTTGACCTTCAGCACCTGGGGATCCATCGACGAGATGGCCATCCTCAAGCCGATCCTGGCCGACTTCACTCGCCAGACGCACATCCCGGTCGCCCTGATCCACATCCCGGACCAGTACCCGCACAAGCTCCGCCTGATGGTTGCCGCCCGGACCGTCCCGGATGTCATGTTCATCGCCAACGAGGATCTGCCAGGATTCGCCAACCGTGGGGTCTTCCGCGATCTGGGGCCGTTCCTGGCCAGGGACCGAACGATACGCCGGTCCGATTTTTACCCGCAGGCTCTCGCGGCGATGTCGTGGAACAGCAAGCTCTATGCCCTTCCGCGCGACCTCTCGAACCTGGTGGTCTTCTACAACAAGGACATCTTCCGTGCGGCGGGCGTGCCGTTTCCCAAGCCCGACTGGACCTTCTCGGATCTGATGCGGATCGCCCCCAAGCTGACCTGCCGCCATGCCGGGTGCAATCCCGAGCACTGGGCGATCGGCTTCCAGCCCAACCCCCTGGTCTGGACGCCCTATGTCTGGTCGTTCGGCGGCGACGTCATGAACGCGGCGATGACGCGCTGCACCCTGACCGATCCGCCAGCTTTGGCGGCCCTGCACTTCTACGTCGACCTGCGCAACAAGTACCACTACGCCCCGACCGACACCGAGGCGGGCAATGCCACCATGACCCAGCTCTTCGCCACCGGCCGCCTGGCGCTGTTCGTGTACGGGCGGTGGGCCGTGCCCGGTTACCGCAAGAACATCTCCTTCGACTGGGACGTCGTGCCCTTTCCGAGAGGGCCCGCGGGGTCCATCGTCGACACCGACGCCAGCGGATGGGCCATCGCCGCGGCGACCCGACACCCCGATCGCGCCTGGAAGCTCGTCCGGTTCCTGGCCAGCCGTACCAGCATCGAGAAGTTCACGAGTTCTGGCCTGATCGTCCCCGCACGACCCGATGTTGCCAATTCGCCGGCCTTCCTCTCCGGCAAACCGGCGCACTCGAAGGTCTTCCTCGACGTCATCAAGACGGGTCGGCCGACGCGCATCCCGCTCTCTTACGACGAGATCACCTGGGATCTCATCGACGACCTCGAGCCCGCCTGGACCGGGCAGCAATCCATCGACCAGGCTCTGCCCCCCGTCGCAGCGCGGATCACCGCGTTGCTCCAGGAGGATCATCAGCAATGAATCCTCCACCGTCTGCGCCGACAGCGTTGAATGAACCGCCACCTGCTGTGCTGGGCTACGCAGCAGCTTGCCCGCAGCGGGGGGCGAGTTTGAGAGGGGCGAAGGGCCCCTCTCAAGTCACTGCCGGCGCAGCCGGAGAAGAGAGTTTCTTGCGAGGGCCGGCGCCAGCGACCCGACGCCAGCTCCTGGCGCCGACCGGGTGTCCCGAGATGGGCTGGCTCGCGATCCGTTGCCACGAAAGGGCGGACCGCTGGCTGGCGAGTCCCGCTGGGCGCTCGTCTTCCTGGCTCCGGCGCTCCTTGGAATCGGGTTGTTTTCCCTCGTGCCCACGATCGGTTCCCTGCTCATCAGCTTCACTTCCTGGGATCTGCTGGCGGCCCCGCGCTGGGTCGGCCTGGCCAACTATCGCTCGCTCGTGGCGGACCCCCTCTTTTCCCAGGTCGCGGGAAACACCCTCCTTTTCGTCGTCCTCTACGTGGCGCTCGACATCGCCTGCGCGCTGGGCCTCGCTCTCGCCCTCAATACTCAGGTCAAGGGCATCGGGCTCTTTCGCACCGCATACTTCCTGCCGGTCGTGACCTCGATGGTCGCGGTCAGCATCGTGTGGGAGTGGATCTACGATCCGCGCTACGGGGCGCTCGATGCCCTCTTGCACCTTTTCGGAGCCGGTACCGTCCACTGGCTCTCCGACCCGCGGTTCGCCCTGCCTGCGATCGTGCTCGTCAGCGTGTGGAAGAGCCTGGGCTACGACATGGTCCTGTTCCTGGCGGGCCTCCAGGGAATTCCGCCCGAGTACGGGGAAGCTGCCTCGGTGGACGGGGCTTCGGGCTTCGTGCGTTTCTGGCGCATCACCTTGCCCATGCTGGGTCCCACCTTGCTTCTGGTCGGCATCCTGGCGACCATCCGGGCGTTCCAGACCTTCGATGCGGTCTACATGCTCACCCAGGGCGGCCCTCGTCGGACCACCGAGGTCATCGTCTACTGGCTATTCCAGAACGCCTTCACGTACTTCAAGCTGGGCAAGGCCTCGGCCCTGGCTTACCTGCTATTCGCCGTCTTGATGGCCTTGACCCTCTTCCAGTGGTCGCTGCGCAAGCGGTGGATTCACCAGGAGGAAGGCACATGATTCTCGCCAGGCGCAACGAGGCGGCACCGCGCCGATCGCCGGGCCAGATCGGCACGCGCCTTCTGGCGTACATCGTGCTCACGGTAGGGGCCATCGGTTTCGTAGCCCCCTTCTTCTTGCTGATCACCACCAGCTTGATGCACTACCGGCAGACGCTGATCTACCCGCCCGAGTGGCTGCCGCATCCCGCGACCCTCGGCAATTACGTGGCGGCGTTCACGATGAGCCCGCTCTTTCATTACCTGGCCAACAGCGTCCTGGTGGCGCTCTGCACGGTGACGGGGCAGCTCGTGACGGCATCGATGGCTGGCTACGCCTTCGCTCGCTTGAAGTTCCGGGGCCGCAACGCCGTGTTCTTCCTGGTTCTCACCACGATGATGGTGCCGGTGCAGGTCAACCTGGTACCGCTGTTCGCCCTGGTGGCGCAGCTGGGCTGGGTCGACACGTACTGGGCGCTCATCGTGCCGGACCTGGCCGGTGCGTTCGGCGTCTTCCTGTTCCGGCAGTGGTTTCTCAATCTGCCCGCCGAACTCGAGGACGCGGCGCGCATCGACGGCTGCAGCCCGTGGCAGTTCTTCTGGAAGATAGCCGTGCCGACGGCCCTTCCGGCGATCGCCACCCTGGGGATCTTCCAGTTCCTGGCGTCGTGGAACACCTTCTTGTGGCCGCTGGTCGCCACCAATTCCGACGCGATGCGCACGTTGCCGGTGCCGTGGGGCGGGAGCGTGAGGACCACGCCGACCACCGTGGCCGTGGGGGGGAGACGACGGGCTGTGAGCACCCAATGATACGTGCCCGGCGCCAGGGGTCCGTTGTGCCCCACCGCCCAGGTCCACCAGCGCCCGTCGCGCCAGGCCGCCTGGAAGAACTTGGTCAGCGCGTGCGCCACCACGCTCCCGAAGAGCACCTGCACGCCCCAGAAGTGAACGGAATTGATGAAGT
>JAJYIO010000136.1 GCA_021790035.1 bacterium
GGCGATCGCCGATACGCTGTATCCCGATCGCATCGTGCTGGGGGCGCACGACAACCGGGCGATCGCGATCTTGCGCCAGCTTTACGCACCGATCCTCGAGCAGACCTTCCGGGCGCCCGAGGGGATCGCCCCGCGGCCAGAGGCTTTCGGCGCCGTCCCGCTGGTGACGACCGACCTGGCTTCCGCCGAGATGATCAAGTACGCCGCCAACGCGTTCCTCGCGACCAAGATCAGCTTCATCAACGAGGTCGCCAACCTCTGCGAGAAGGTCGGCGCCGACGTGGTCGAGGTCGCCCGCGGCATCGGCCTCGACGCCCGCATCGGCCACCGGTTCCTGAACGCCGGCCTGGGCTGGGGCGGATCGTGCTTCCGCAAGGACGTGTCGGCGCTGATGGCGATCTCGCGCGAGTACGGCTACCCGACGCGCATGCTCAACGCCACGCTCGAGGTCAACGAGGCCCAGCGCCAGACGGTCATCACCAAGCTGCAAGAGGCCCTCAAGATCCTGAAGGGCAAGGTCGTCGGCTTGCTCGGACTGGCCTTCAAGCCCAACACCGACGACCTGCGCGACGCTCCCAGCCTCGACATCGCCCGGGCCCTTCTCAAGATGGGGGCTCGCGTCAAGGCGTTCGATCCCGTCGCGATGAAGGCCTGTCAGCAGCTCCATCTTGACCTCGACGTCCATTACGCCGAGGACGGCGTCGATCTGGCCTGGGGGTGCGACGCGTTGGTCGTGGTCACCGAGTGGCCCGAGTTCGGTCAGCTGGATCTCGAGAAGTTACGCGAGGTCATGCGCGGCGACGTCCTGATCGACGGGCGCAACCTCTTCGAGCCCGAATCCGCCCGCCAGGCCGGTTTCCATTACGTGGGGAGCGGCCGGTGAAGAGCGAGGACGAAACCCGCCGGCCGCAAGCTCCCTTGCGCCTCGTGATCACGGGCGGCGCGGGTTTCATCGGCTCCCATCTGGCCGAGGATCTGCTGCGCGATGGGCACCGGGTCGTGGTCGTCGACAACCTCGTGACGGGCAAGCTCGACAACATCGCCCCCCTGCGTTCCGATCCGCGCTTCGAGTTCATCCACCACGACGTTTCCAACCACCTGCACGTCGCCGGGCCGGTCGACTGGGTCCTCCACCTGGCCTCGCCGGCCTCGCCGATCGATTACCTCAACTTGCCGATCCAGACCCTCAAGGTGGGGTCGCTCGGGACCCACAACGCCCTGGGCCTGGCGCGGGCCAAGGGCGCCGCGTTCCTGCTGGCCTCGACGTCGGAGGTATACGGCGATCCCGCGGTGCATCCCCAGCCCGAGACCTACTGGGGCCACGTCAACCCGATCGGCCCGCGCGGGGTGTACGACGAGGCCAAGCGCTTCTCCGAGGCGCTGACCATGGCCTACCACCGCCAGCACGGTCTCGACACCCGGATCGTGCGGATCTTCAACACCTATGGCCCGCGCATGCGGGCCCAGGACGGTCGGGTCGTCTCGTCCTTCATCGTGCAGGCCCTGACGGGCGAGCCGCTCACGATCTTCGGCCAGGGCCAGCAGACCCGGAGCTTTCAGTTCGTGTCCGATCTGGTGCGTGGCCTGCGTCTGTTGATGGCCCACCCCGTGCATGACCCCGTCAACATCGGCAATCCCGAGGAGTTCACGATCAAGGCCTTCGCCGAGCTCGTCTTGCGCCTCTCGGGCTCGTCGAGCCCGCTCTCGTTCCAGCCGCTGCCCGAGGACGATCCCAGACAGCGCCGGCCCGATATCACCCGCGCTCGAGAGCTCCTGGGATGGGAGCCCGGGGTTCGGGTGGAGGAGGGCATTCGCCAGACGATCGCGTGGTACCGTCGCGAGCTGGACCTGGCGATCGCTCCAGATCCGACGTGACCGGGGCGCCGCACGTCGGCATGGACGTGCGGATGTGGCACAACACCGGAATCGGTCGCTACATCCGCGCGCTGGTTCGCGAGCTTCCCGCGCTCGGGGTACGCCTCACCGTGTGGGGGCCGCCGGAAATCCTGGCAGAACCGGCCCTGGCGGGCACGAGCCGGCGCCGGCTGGCGGCTCCGTTGCACTCGCTGGCCGAGCAGGTGGCTCTGGCCCTGGATGTCCCTCGCAGCGGAGTGGACCTCTTTCACGCCCCGCACCTCAACATGCCGTTGCTCGGGGGATTCCCTCGCGTGGCCACGCTTCACGACCTCATCCCGCTCCACCATCCGGACACGCTGTCTCGTGCCGGGCGCCTCTATTTCCAGATGATGGCCCTGGGCCTGGTTCCCCGCCTGGCCCGGCGGATCCTCGCCAACTCCGAGTGGACCAGGAACGACCTCGTCGCCCATGGCGTGAGCGCAGATCGGGTCGTGGCGATCCCGCTCGGGGTCGACGAGGAATTCTTCTCGCCCCCTGGGCCCGAGCGCGTCAGGGCGACGCTGGACCGGCTCGGGATCGGCGCGCCGTACATCCTGTACGCGGGCCAGCGCAAGCCCTACAAGAACCTGGACACGCTCCTCGAGGCCTTTGCACGACTCGTCGGTCGGATCGAGGGAACCGGGGAACGACCCTTGCTCGTCTTGCTGGGTAGGACCGACCCGGATGGACCGGTCCGGCAGCTCGCCTCGCGGCTCGGCATCTCTCGCCTGGTCGTGGAGCCGGGCTACCTGCCAGACGAGGCCGAGGTCCGGGCGCTGTTCGCCGGGGCGCGAGGCTTCGCATTCCCCTCGCGGTGCGAGGGCTTCGGACTTCCCCCCTTGGAGGCCATGGCTTCCGGGGTTCCGGTCGTATGTGCCACGGGCACGGGCCTTTCGGAGGCCGTCGGGCCCGAGGCCCTCCAGATCGATCCAGACGATGTGCTAGAATGGTCGCAAGCCCTCGAGCAGGTGTTGTTCAACTCGGATTTTCGTCACCGTCTCATCTCTGCTGGAAGGCGACGGGCCGAGCTCTTCCGCTGGTCAGATACCGCCCGGCGTACGCTGGACGTTTACACACAAGCCCTTTAGCCAGATTCATCTCGTTTTTGCAGCCACCTTGCTGCCGGGATTTGTTGCATTGAAGGTCGCCCTGGTCCACGAATGGCTTACGACCCTCGGCGGGTCGGAGCGAGTGGTGCTCGCGCTGTCGCGGCTTTTCCCAGGCGCACCGGTCTATGTCAGCCGGTTTCGGCGGGGCCAGTTGCCGGTCGACTTCGACCGCATGGACATTCGCACGACCTTCCTGGACCGCTGGCCGCTCCCGCACCAGGCGCTCTTGCCGTTGATGCCGCTGGCCTTCGAGCAGCTCGACCTGCGCGAGTTCGATCTGGTCATCAGCAGCTCGCATGCCTGCGCCAAGGGCGTCTTGACTCGCCCCGATGCCTTGCACATCTCGTACTGCCACACCCCGATGCGCTACGCCTGGGATCTCCAGGCCGAGTACCAGCAATCCTTGCCAGCCGTGGTTCGCCCGCTGTCGGCCTGGATGCTTCACCGCATGCGTCTGTGGGATTTCGCCGCCGCCCAGCGCGTGGACCGCTTCATCGCCAATTCGGCCACGGTCGCGGGTCGCATCGCGAGGTGGTACCGGCGGCCGTCCGATATCCTGCATCCGCCGGTCGACGTGGAGCGCTTCGCCATCGCACCGGCAGCCGAGGATCCATGCCTGGTCGTCTCTCGCCTCGTCCCGTACAAGCGGATCGACGCCGCCATCGCGGCTTTCAACCACCTTGGCTTGCCGCTGGATATCATCGGAGACGGTCCGCTCTACCGGCAGCTTTCCCGCCTGGCCGGCCCGACGATCCATTTCCTGGGCCACGCGAGCGACGCCGAGGTCGCCCGGCGCATGGCCACGGCCCGCGCCGTGATCTTTCCGGGCATCGAGGATTTCGGCATCGTCCCCGTCGAGGCCATGGCCGCAGGCCGGCCCGTCGTGGCGTTGCGAGCCGGCGGAGCCCTCGAGACGGTGGTCGAGGGCCAGACCGGATGGTTCTTCGACAAGGGCAGCCCCCTGGCACTGGCGTCCGCGGTCCGAGAGGCGCTCGATCGTCCCTGGGATTCCGAGGCGATCCGGGCTCACGCCTTGCAGTTCGACGAGAAGGCGTTCCACCGGGGATTCGTTCGGATCGCGCGGGATGGCTTCCAGATGCACCAGGCCAGCGAGCGGCAGCGGCGAGCGGCCGCAGCGCAGGAGCCCCTCGCCGATCGCGAGACGGCCGCCGATAGCCTGCTCGCCGAGATCCGGTCGCGAGGTCAAGGCTAGTCATGGCCAACCAGTGGCTGATCAGCGCGACGTCTCCCGACTCCGCGGTGGCCCAGATCGCGCGTCCCTGGTGGGACGCGCTGCGGCGGCGGATCTTCGCTCTGGCCGTGCCGATCGTGGTCGTCGCGGACGCCTGGCTCTGTCATCTGGGGTTCCAGCTCGCGTACGTCCTGCGTTTTGCCTGGCACCCGGTGTTTCCCGTGGTCAAGGGAGTGCCGCCGTGGCATCCCTATGCCGTCACGGCCTGGCTCCTGGCCATCGTGTGGGTCCTGTCCATGGCATTCTGGGGCATGTATCGGGATCGCCGCGGCGTCGGGCATCTCCAGGATATCGCCCTCCAGTCGCTGGCGCTGGGGAGCGGAGTCTTCATCGCGGTCGGCGCGGGATTCTTCTACCGGGGATTTTCCTTCTCGCGCTTGCTCCTGGTCTACGCCGCGGCGATCGCCTGGGTCACGCTCGGCCTGTGGCATGGCCTGGTCCGGACCGCTCACCGGGAAATGCTCAAGCGGGGCTGGGGTGCGCTCAACGTCCTCATCGTCGGGTGCAACTCCCTGTCCGAGACGCTGGGCACCCGGCTCCACCGACATCCCGAGCTCGGCCGGCGCCTGGTCGGGTTCGTCCCAGCTGACGGCGAGCGCGTCGCGGGCGAGCGCTGGCACTTTCCCGCCTGGACTCGCCAGGAGGGCGATCGCGCGGGATCGAGTCCGATCCTCGGGAGCACGGACGATCTGGCCGAGATCGTGGGTCGGCTGCGCATCGACGAGGTCGTGCTGGCGATTCCGGGCGCGTCCTTCAAGGACCTCTTCGGCTTGATGGGATTGGCGTCCTACTCGGGCTGGCCGGTGCAGTTCCGCATCGTGCCGGATCTCACCGAGCTGGTCACGGCCAAGCTCAAGATCGGCGAGCTCGACGGCGTGCCCACGATGGAGATCTGGGATGTCCCGCTGCGCAAGAGGCAGAACCGCGTGCTGAAGCGTACCTTCGACATCCTGCTGTCGGCGGTCGGTATGATCGCGCTGGCGCCCGTGATGCTGGCGATCGGGCTCCTGGTGTCCGCCGGTGGCCCCATCTTCTACCGGCAAGAGCGAATGGGGCGAGATGGCCGTACGTTCCAGCTGGTCAAGTTCCGTACCATGCGCATCGACGCCGAGGACGCGAGTGGACCGGTGTGGGCCCAGCCGGGCGATCGGCGGGTCACGCGCGTCGGGGCCTTCTTGCGGCGCTGGAGCCTCGATGAGCTGCCGCAGCTCTGGAACGTGTTCGTCGGCGACATGAGCCTCGTGGGCCCGCGGCCCGAGCGCCCGCACTTCGTCGATCAGTTCCGTCATCACGTGCCCAAGTACATGGACCGTCACCTGGTTCGCTCGGGGCTTACCGGCTGGGCGCAGATCAACGGCCTGCGGGGTGAGGAAGGCTCTATCGAGGAGCGCACGCGTTACGACATCTACTACGTCGAGAACTGGTCGCTGCTCTTCGACATCGAGATCATGCTCCGCACCCTGATCGAGGTCGTCGTCCACAAGGCCTACTGACCCTTCGCTGGCCAGCAGAGGGTCACAATCCGGCGCCTGCAAGTCACTGCCCCGAAGGGGAGCTTCTTCTGCGCTTCCCCCCGATAGCGCAACCGGGCCTACCTGTGCGCGAGCGGCCTGCTAGAATGTAACGTGTTCAAGTCTCTCGCACTCATCTTCCTGGCCGCTCTCATCGGCGTTGCCGGCCAGCTCCTGCTCAAGGTTGGCGTAGGTCAGATCGGCCGGATCGACGGCGATGCCCTCAAGCACCTCGGCGGCCTGATCGCCCGGGTCTGCCTCAATCCCTGGGTCGTGCTCGGGATCGCCACCTACGGTCTGGGCGCGGTCGTCTGGATCGTGGTCCTGAGCCGCGTGCAGCTCTCGTTCGCCTATCCGCTGCTGGGGCTTTCTTACGTCCTGGTGGTGCTGTCGTCCGCCCTGTTCCTGCACGAGCACGTCACCCCCGTACGCTGGCTGGGCGTATTGCTCATCGTCGGCGGAATCGCCCTGGTGAGCCGCACCACCCAGGGCGCCGAGCAGCCAGCGCAAGCGGCGCCGGCAGGCGGATCCGCGACCACGATCGGGAGATAAGCCCATGAACGCCACGATCCTGGTGGTCGGCGGAGCCGGCTACATCGGCAGCCACTGCGTCAAGGAGCTTGCCGAGCGCGGCTATGACGTGGTCACCTTCGACAACCTCTCGACGGGCCATCGTGAGTCCGTGGTCCGGGGCCGGTTCGAACTCGGGGACACGGCCGACACGCCGAGGCTCCGCGAGGTCTTCTTGCAGCACGACATCGCTGCGGTGATGCACTTCGCGGCCTTCGCCGCGGTGGGGGAATCCGTCAAGGATCCGCACAAGTACTACCTCAACAACGTGGCCCACACGCTCAACCTGCTGGGGGCCATGCGCGAGGCGGGCGTCGACAAGTTCATCTTCTCGTCGACGTGCGCGACATACGGCGAGCCGGTCGAGGTGCCCATTCCCGAGAGCCACCCCCAGAACCCCGTCAATCCGTACGGGGGGTCCAAGCTCATGGTCGAGCGCATGCTCGCGGATTTCGAGCCGGCCTATGGAACCCGCAGCATCGCGTTTCGCTACTTCAACGCG
>JAJYIO010000137.1 GCA_021790035.1 bacterium
CCGGCTGCGCCGGCGGTGACTTGCAGGGGGCCTTGCCCCCCGCAAACTACCCCCCGCTGCGGGCAAGCCGCTGCGTAGCCCAGCACAGCAGGTGGCGGTTCATTCAACGCTGTCGGCGTAGCCGGTGGATAACTCATCCGGTTACCGATCACGCCAGCACCTCGGCGAACTGCACGGCACTGTGCGAGTAAAGCGTCTCGAATTCCATCGCCATGCGCTCCAGGCTCAAGTACCTCTCGGCATGAGCGCGCCCCGCCTCGCCGACGCGAGCGCTCTCGCCCGGACTGGCCAGAGCTGACAGGATGCGGCCGGCCAGGGCGTCCACGTCACGGGGAGCGACGAGCCAGCCGGTGACGCCGTGCCGGACGACCTCCGGAACCCCGCCCACCGAGGTCGCCACCACCGGACGACCCGCCGCCATCGCCTCGCAGACCGCCATCGGCAGGCCCTCGTGGAAGGACGGCAGACAAAAGACGTCGCTGGCCTCGAGCAAGCGATTCACGTCCCTACGAAACCCCAGCATCGAGACCGCCGCCTCGACGCCCAGCTCCGAGCGAATCCGCTCGAGCGTCGGCCGGAAGTCCCCTTCGCCCGCCACGAGCAGACGTGCCGCCGGTCGGGCCCGCCATACGCACGCGAAAGCGCGCATCAGGATCTCCTGGCCCTTCATGGGGTCGAGCCTACCGACCGTCAGGACCACCGGTGCGTCGTCGACGATGCCGAGTTCCCGGCGCACCGCCGAGCGGCTCTCCTCCTGGACCTCCCGCCGAGGTACGCCGTTCAAGACCACTCGTGCCTTTCGCCGGGGCAGCCCGCAGGCGATCAAATCGTCGGTCAAGGTCTGCGAGCAGCCCACGACGACGTCGCCGAAAGCCGCATACAGACGCGCCGCCACGTGGCGACGGGATCCGTACCAGGCCCCGTGGGCAGACGCCACGATGGGTACCCGAAAAAGACCACGGGCCAGCCAGGCCGCAGCCGCACTCGTCGAGGAATTGGCGTGAATGACGTGCGGAGCGTGAGCCCGGATGACCCCATGCAGCCATTCGGCCAGGCGCAGCAAGCCGATGGCACGATCAGGCCGCGCCGGAGCGCGGTAGTACCGGATCGAGGGATCCAGCGAGGCGACCAGCTCTCCGTCCAGGGCCGCCACGCCCACCAGATGACCGCGACGCGATAGCTCGCCAGCAAGTCGGACGAGGAAGGACTCCGCCCCGCCGACCGCCAGCTGGTTGGTGACAAGCAGGATGTTCATTCGTTCCCTCTTGGATGCATGCGACAGGCCTCTCCAGTGTCGAGCGCCCGGAAGCTGCTGTCGTCGTTCGAAACGACTAACGCCCGCTAATTCGGCACGACCGGAGAAGACCTTCGTTTAGCGAGTTCAGCGAACGCACGAAACGAAAGACCTCTAGTGTCTGAGCCGTATCTTGAGCGCAACCAGACATCTACGCCGAGATATCCAGAAAGGAACGCTGCATAATGAACTCCTCCGCTTCTCCCTACCGATCAAGCAAGATTTACGCCACCATGGGTTCCATGCTGGCACTGTGTTTGCTTGGTTGTGCGACGACGGGCCTTCCGTCAGCTTCCAACCCCGGCTTCGCCACACAGAACCTGGCGGGCCAGCAGACGACCGTCTCCACGCGGTACCAGAACTGGCTGACGAAGCACCCCTGGCTGGATCCGTCGCCCAGGCCGAGCCCGACGCCATTTCCCTCCATCTGGCCCACGCCCGCTCCGGGCACGAGCCCGACACCCACCCCGGCTCCCGTCTACTCGCCGACACCGGCCCCGGTATACTCGCCGACACCGGCGCCAGCAGGCGGCATCCAGCCGACCAGCGGCATGCAGGTCTTCCCCCTGCCAGCCGTGCCGTCGACCCCGTACTCCCTGTACGTCTCCACCTCCGGAAGCGATTCGAACTCCGGAGCATCCCCTTCCTCGCCCCTGCGCAACATCGCCACTGCAGCCAGCCGCGCCAAGCCCGGCACGACCATCTTCATCTCACCAGGCACCTACTACGAGCACCTGACGCTCCACAATGGCGGAACCGCCGGTGCCCCGATCATCTTCGAGGGCTACGGCGGGGTTCCCGTGATCGACGGCTCGCAGATCGGGAACACCGACACCAGCTGGGGAACCGATCACGTCAACTACGGCATCGTGGAGATGTGGGCCCCGTACATCACGCTATACAACCTGAAGATCGCAAACTCTGCCAACAGCGGCGTGGTATACCTGGCAAATAACGAGACCATCCAGAACTGCGAGATCACCAACATGCAGAACGATGGGATCACGAACGCCTACTACCTGAATACCGCCAGCGGAAACCAGCCGGTCCAGAACATCAGCGTAATCAACGACTACGTCCACGACGGGGTCTACACCGCCAACGGTCAGGGCATCAGCGTGGGCGCGAAGAACTTCCTGGTGCAGGGAAACACCGTCGAGAACATCAATCAGATCGGCATAGACCTGTGGATGGGCGGCTCGAACGGGCAGGTCGTGGGAAATACCGTCGATCATAACGCCCAGGTCGGCATCTACGTCGATGGCGTCAACTACCTCCAGATCCATCACAACTGGGTGCATGACAACAGGCACGGGATCACGGTTTCGTCCGAGGATACGCACTACACGACGCAACACGTCTGGGTCTATGACAACGTGATCTTCAATCAGACGCAAGGAGACGGAATGAGCATCTGGGATCCGGGGCCAGCCCCCAATACCGGAGCCCAGGATGTCCTCTTCGCCAACAACACCCTCTACAACAACCAGATCACGCTGTACTTCGCCGGCTACGGCAACACGGCCCAGGTGATCAACAACCTCGGCTACACCACCGGCACGACCCAGCTCGACCAGAGCACCGGCTCTTCGTACAGCATCTCGAACAACGTCTGGCTGACTTCCGTCACGGGCTTCGTCGACGCGGCTGCCGACGACTTCCAGCTGCTCTCCGGATCGCCCGCCATCGACAAGGGCCTGGCCATTCCCCCGTTCGTCGATGCCAGCGGAAACCAGTACCCGGTGACCACGGACTTTGCCGGCAACCCCAGGGTGGTCGGTTCCGCGCCCGACGCCGGCGCCTACGAGTACCAGTAACCAGGCCCGGGCGATCTCCCTCTTTGGCCAGAAGCGTGCTCGACGGCACGCTTCTGGCCTTTTCCTCGTCGACCGCTGACGGCCCAAGGTTTCTTGGCTAGCCCGACCTAGGTCGCGAGGACTCTCGCTTGTCACCATTGGTGGACCCCTTTCGAGAGGACCATCGATGCTCGACGTACCCGGCCGCAACCCGGCCAGTTCCGCTCAACTGACGGACCGGATGCCGCACTGGATGTGGCCCTGGCTGGCCTACGCCTTTCTCCTACCGAGCGAGACCTGGCTCAACCAGATCAAGCTCGACTGGGTCCTGCTGGCTTTTGGCCTGATCGCCAGCCTCTCGCTGGCCCTCGGCTCGCCCCGCCGTGGCCAGGGCTCCGGCAGACATATCGCCGTGCTGGCCCTCCTGATCGCGATGAACGCCTCGTACTTCCTCTCGGTCGATCGCGATCTCACCTGGCTGGGTCTGCTCCGCGTCTGGATCAACGCCCTCACCTACTTCCTCGCCACCTCGGCGCTGCTATCCCGTCAGCAGGTCACGGTCACGCTGCGAGCCTTCGGCTACGGAGGCGGGGCTGCGGCCCTCAACATCCTTCTTTCGGCCCTGGCCGGCGAGGTTCAGGCCTCGAGCCTCCGGTTCACGATGGGGCTGCTCGGTGCCCAGACCGACCCGAACTTCGTCGTGGTCGAACTCCTGCTGCCATTCGCCGCAGCGCTCGAGATGGCGAGAAAACGGCCGCAGGGGCATCGCTTGCCCGGCTACAGCCTGGCCGGACTCATCGGCGGAGCGGCCATCTTGACCGAGTCCCGCGGCGGGACGCTGGGCCTGCTCGCCGTCGCGTTCACCTTCCTCCTGCTGCGCGGGCGCTGGAAGACCAGCGTCATCGCCCTCACGGCCCTCCTGGCCCTCTACGCCGGGTTCGCACCCCACCTGGGCCGCTTCGATCTGTCGCGGGACCCGACCGGCGCCGACCGGACCATCATCTGGAAAGCCGATCTCCAGGAAGGCATGCGGCGCTGGCCGACCGGCGTGGGTCTGCACGCGTCCCGACGGATCACGCCGACCCTTTCAGGCCTCGACATGGCCAGAGATCCACACAGTACCTATGTTCAGGCCTTCGTCGAAACCGGCCTCGCTGGCCTGATCGCCCTCCTGTGGGTGCTCGGCGCCCATCTCGGCTTCGTCCGGCGAGGCCGGTCCGAGCGAGCTATCGTCGCCGGCCTCCTCGGCGTGATGGTGGCCGGTGTCTTCCTGCACGTCCTCATCAACCAGTTCCTCTGGGCCATCTGGGCGCTCTCGGCACAGGCCGCCGATCGCAACCGCCTGCGGCGATCGCCGATCGCCTCCTCCTTGATCGGACTCTTGACCCCCGCCGTGCTCGCTCCGCAAGAAGCGGAGATCCAGGAAAGGGAACCGTCATGAAACGCAGATGCTTCGCACTGGCCACCACCGCGACCTTGCTCGCCTGGCAGCTCCCGGTATCCGCGGCCCCACCCGAGTATCGCCTTTGCCCGGACGACACGCTGAACGT
The DNA here is from genome assembly GCA_021790035.1 of bacterium. Classification (GTDB taxonomy): domain Bacteria; phylum Cyanobacteriota; class Sericytochromatia; order S15B-MN24; family VGJW01; genus JAJXWQ01. The sequence continues at coordinate 4,641 of JAJYIO010000137.1, forward strand.
CACGGTCGTCGGGCATCCCGATCTCTCCGTTACGGACGAGGCGGTGCGGCCCGATGGACGCATCTCCTTGCCCCTGGTCAGCCAGATGGAGGTCGGCGGCGAGACGGTCGACCAGGTCACGACGGACTTGCAGCGAGCGTATCGGCCCTTCCTCACGTCCCCTCTGATCGTGGTCAACGTCCAGCACTTCCACAGCCTCAGGATCTCGGTGCTGGGCCAGGTCGAGAAGCCCGGGGTCTACGAGTTCACGACCGAGCCCTCGCTCACCGAGGCCCTCGCGGCGGCGGGAGGTCCCACTCCGCGAGCCGACCGCGGCGACATCGACGTCAAGAGCCCGCTCGGAAGCAGCGAGCGCTTCGACCTCGATCGGCTGCTCGCGGATCCCGCTGACATCCCCCGGATCCAGGAGGGTTCAGCCATCGACGTGCCCGAGGTCTGGTATCCGAACCTTCAGCAGGACATCCCGATCGCCGCCACGGTGGTGCTGGCCGTGGCCGAGGCATTCCTCTACTTCAAGCGGTAGGGATCCTCCCGTGCTGCGCCCGGGATCCTCCCGTGCTGCGCCCGGGCAATGACTCGAGGGAACCCGCAGGTTCCCTCGAACTCTCTCCGGCTGAAGGCAAGCTGCTTCGTAGCCTGGCGCCACGGGTTGCGTGGATTCCGCACGAAGGTTACCGCTCGCGGACGGTTGGCGGCGCCCGGGCAATGACTCGAGGGAACCCGCAGGTTCCCTCCAACGCTCGCAGGAGTCTCGGAATGGATTCCGAGACTCCTGCAGCCCAGGGACCGGGGACAAAGGGGTCAGGGCCGTGGCTCGCCAGAACGCCGGTTCTCCGGGGGAGTTGTCGGGTTGGCCGCGCCAAGGATGACCAGAGGGGGCACGACCAAGGCGATCGCCCACAGCACATGGTCCAAAAGGGCCGGATACATCCACGCACCTCCTGCGCAGCGGAATGAGGCCCGCAGTCGCTTCTCCCACCACTTTGAACCACGTTCGCCGCAAAGTCGGTGACGAGTTTGGCGCTTTGGCCCCAGCCGGGAGCGTTTCTTGCACCATAGGGGATCGCCCGCCCCCCCGATACGTCCGGGTTGGCGAGGCCCGTTGGCCGTCCGTTCAGGCCCGAGGAGCTGCCCGATGGCGCGTGGGCTGGTGCCACTTGAGCGTCTGGAAATGCACCTTCGCCTCTTGCTCGAGCTCCTCCCGCTCGACCTCGGCCGAGCCGGGAACACCTTGCGCGGGCCGGGTTTCATCCTGCTCGCCTTCGGCCTGGTGCTGGTGGCGGAACGATGACTCGCCCTGCGGCGCCGGCGCCAGTCGAGCCCTCGGCCCGCCACTGGTATGACCGCCCACGATCTTGCCTCCGTGCTGGTGCAAAAACACCGTCTCGGCTCCGCTTCGACTGTCCGTCAACCCGGCCTGCCAGCGTCCACTCTCCAGCTTGAGGTTCCGGAGCTGGGCGTCCGGGTCCTGGAGGGTCTGGTGTACGTAGGTCAAGAGTCGGTCGGCGGCTTCACCGCGATCGATCCCGTACTCATCAAGCTCGCTTGCCATCTGCACCTCTCATGACATCCTGCCGCCGGAGTCTACCGCGCACGAGCGACGACCAGAAGGCACGACCGGCACCTCCGCACGACACGGCCAGGGACGGGCCCCCGCAGGATGGACAGCTTGGTTAAAATGAGGTAAAATACAGGTTGTATCCCGAGCCGAGGAGGTGCCCATGCGTCGGCGAGGATTTCCGGGTTCTGCGGCGATCTTGTCCGCTTTACTGGCAGCCTGCGGCCAGTTCACCGCGACGGGCCTTCCGGGTACCGGCGCGACGGCCTCGACCGGCGCAGGCTCCTTGAGTTCGCTGGCGATCTCACCGATCGGCCCGGCACGAAGCTTCGCAGAGCTCCTTCCGGCGCCCGACCAGCTTGCCCAGGCGGCCGACGACGCCCGCTTCCTCGACATCGCCGGCACGGCCGTCCACCAGATCTCGGTCGAGCCGGACGCCACCTACACGGGAGCGATGGAGCCCCTCTACGAAGACGAGTTCGCCCGCCGCTACGGCGACAGCGACTATGCCGTGATCGAATTCCCGGATCCGGATGGTTCCATCGAGGGATGGGTCTGGGCCTGGACGGGCGATTCGAGCGGGCCAGACCCCGCACTGGATGCCGCCAAACCCGGTGCGACCGT
>JAJYIO010000138.1 GCA_021790035.1 bacterium
CGTCAGGTGGCCGTACTCCTGCTCGCCATCCGAGATGTCCGAAAGGGCCTGGCGGGCCAGGCCGGAAACGCGATCCAGCGAGATCGATTCGGACTCCGGCCGGGCCGGATTGGCGGCAGCCGCAGCCGGCGTGGCCGGCGGGATCGACGCGATCCCCGCGGGAGGCGCCGGAACCTGCGCAGCCATCGCAGGCCCGCTCGCGGCCGCGACCGCCCCAGTGAAGATCCCGGCGATCCCGCGCCAGGCCATGCCTCTCGTCATCATCGATCCTCTCCTGCGCCGGGTGGAACGGGGCCATGACCCGCCCCGACCGAGCGACGCTCACCGCGGTAGCCACCGGCGGTGATTTCCGCTCCATTAGAAACTCCCCTTCGGGGCAGGGACTTGCAGGGGGCCTTGCCCCCCCCGCAAACTACCCCCCGCTGAAGGTATCTGCTGCGTAGCCCCGCTCGGCAGGTGGCGTTTCGTTCAACGCTGTCGACGCAGACGGTGGGTAACTCATACCCGGGTCCGGCCTTCCCCTGCTACAATCGGAAGTCTTTCCTGCTCATCAAGGCAAACGTCCTGCAGACTTGAAAGTCGTAATCGGTAGCGACCACGGCGGTCTAGCGCTCAAGAAGAGCCTCGTGCCCATCATCCAGGAGGCGGGCCACGAGGTCATCGACGTGGGCACGCATTCCGAGGCGGCGGTCGACTATCCGGACTTCGCCATCCTGGTCGCCGCGGCCGTGGCCGGAGGCCAGGGAGATCGGGGGATCATCGTCGACGGCGCGGGGGTCGGCTCGAGCATCGTCGCCAACAAGTTCCCGGGAATCCGCGCCGCGCTCTGCAACGACCTGTTCAACGCCCGCAACAGCCGCGAGCACAACGACGCCAACGTCCTCACGCTCGGCGGCCGCATCATCGGCATCGGCCTGGCGACCGAGATCGTCAACGTCTTCCTCACGACCGCCTTCGCCACCCGCCACCAACCTCGAATCGACAAGATCATCGACCTCGAGCGTCAGCTTTTCGGGTCTGGCAGTTCGCAGGCCGGCCCGGTTTCCCTGCATTCAACGGAGAGATACTGATGGCTTCGTCCGGCAAGACCCTGGTCCTCTACACCGAGGACTCCGTCAGCCTGCCCCGGACGTTGAGCGCGCTGGAGGCCGCGGGCCACGAAGTGGAACTCGTGCTCCCGCGGTGGGCTCGTCCCCACCGCGCTCCGTCCTGCAAGACCGTCGAGGCCGGACCGTACTTCGCCCAGCCCGCGTTCGCTTTGGCCGATGCCGACCTCGTGGTGCTGCCCAGCGTACCGGCCTCGCTCCTGCACCGGCTCAAGAGCCAGGACGACGACGCCCCGATGGTGCGTTTCCTCAAGGTGGCCCGGCAGCTCGGCCGGCCCATCCTCGCGGTCGCCGACGACGCCCAGATCGCCGATCTCAAGCGGCTGGGTCTCGCGCCCACGACTCCCGAGAGCATCGGGCGGCCCGCCGGCGCCCTGTCGACCCTCCCGGCGTGCGAAAGCTGCACCGACCACTCGACCTGCGTCACCACGTGCACCGGCCGGGTGCAGGATCTGGTGCGGGCGGGAGCGACCCGGATCGGATCGGGCAAAGGCACGGGCAAGCCGGTGCGCAACATCGCCCGGATGATCGATCACACCCTCCTCAAGCCCGAGGCCACCGAGGCCGAGATCACCAAGCTCTGCTCGGAGGCCCGCGAGTACGAGTTCATGAGCGTCTGCGTCAATCCGAGCTGGGTTCCGCTGGCCAGCCGGCTCCTGGCCGGCAGCCCGGTCCGGGTCTGCACGGTCGTGGGCTTCCCGCTCGGGGCGACCGACTCGCACACCAAGGGCTTCGAGGCGAGCGAGGCGGTCCGCAACGGCGCCCACGAGGTCGACATGGTGGTCAACATCGGCGCCCTCAAGAGCAAGAGCTACCAGCAGGTCGAGGACGACATCCGGGCGGTCGTCGTGGCGGTGCCGAGGGGCGTGGTGACCAAGGTCATCCTGGAGACGGCCCTGCTCACCGACGAGGAGAAGGTGATCGCCTGCACGCTGGCCCGGTCGGCCGGTGCGGACTTCGTCAAGACCTCCACGGGCTTCTCCACGGGCGGCGCGACCGCCCGCGACATCGCGCTGATGCGCAAGACGGTCGGCCCGGACATGGGCGTCAAGGCCTCGGGGGGCGTGCGCGACCGCAACGGCGCCGAGGAGATGGTCGCCGCCGGCGCGACCCGCATCGGGGCCAGCGCGTCGGTGGCGATCGTCAAGGGCGCCGCCGCATCGACGGCCGGCTCCCCTTACTAGGACGAACCCGAGCAACCAGAGCACCCGGAAAGACCCACCGCACGCGACAAGAACCGCCGATCAGCGGCTCGACCTTGGAAGGCAGGCTCCACAGATGGCAGACAACGTCCAGCTCCGCACCTACGTCTTCATCGACTCGATGCAGCCTCAGTTCGCGGCCTTCATGGCCTCGGTCGCCTCGGGCTACCTGCCGATCGAGGGCCAGGCGGCGCTCTACGTGGAGATCGCGCCGGGCATGGAGATCAACCGGCTGATGGACCGGGCCCTCAAGGCCACCAAGGTCACCCCCGCCGAGCAGATCGTCGAGCGGCAGTACGGCATGCTCGAACTGCACGCGGACGATCAGGCCGAGGTGCGGCAAGCGGGCCTTGCTATCCTGGATGCCCTCGGCAAGAAAGAAGAGGATCGGATCAAGCCCAAGGTGGTATCGCACCAGATCATCCGCAAGGTGGACGATCACCAGGCGATGCTCATCAATCGCAGTGGCCGCAAGGGCATGATGCTGATCGCCAAGCAAACCCTCTTCATCCTCGAGACCTATCCCGCCGGGTATGCCGTGATCGCCGCCAACGAGGCCGAGAAGGCCGCCAACATCAACGTCGTCATCATCCGGCCGACGGGCGCCTTTGGCCGGGTCTACCTGGCGGGCGAGGAAGCCGACGTCATGGTCGCCGCCGAGGCCGCCCTCAAGGCGATCGAAGGCATCAACGGCATCGTCGAGGAACGTCGCGGGTAGGATTCAACGCTTTTCCCGGTCCCCCCCCTTTGAAAGGAGAGAACCCCAGATGGCTGAAGCCCTCGGAATGATCGAGTGCAAGAGCTTTGCGGCCATGGTCGAGGCATCCGACGCCATGGTCAAAGCCGCCAAGGTCGAGCTCGTGCACTACGAGAAGACGGGCGGCGGTTACGTCACGGCCATCGTGCGTGGCGATGTCGCAGCCGTGAAGGCAGCGACGGATGCAGGCGCCCGGGCCGCCGAGAAGATCGGCGAGGTCGTGGCCGTCCACATCATCGCCCGCCCGCACATCAACGTCGACCAGGTCCTGCCGCTCGGCCGCGCAGCTGCCGCCGAAGGCGTCAAGGTCGAGTTCTAGGAGCCCCTCGCCCGGGTCCGGGTGCCGCTGGCACGCCGGCCCCTGCAGCCGGACCCGGGACGCGCCCAAGAAAGGCTCGGACGCCATGGTCATCGGAAAGGTGGTCGGGACCCTCGTCGCCGACCAGAAGGATCCCAAGCTCATCGGGTTGAAGCTTCTGCTCGTGCGGCAGCTCGACCTGGAGGCCAAGGAGACGAGCACGTACGTCGTGGCCGCCGACTCGGTGGGTGCGGGCGTCGGCGAGGTGGTCCTCTATGCCACCGGCTCGAGCGCCCGACAGACCTTCTTCACCGAGAACAAGCCGGTCGACGCCACCATCATGGCGATCGTCGACACCTGGGAGGTGGCCGGCCAGGTCCGCTACCTCAAGGACACCCCGCTGGCCGTCGGGGAGTGGTAGCGGTGGTGCCCCATCGCCCCGCGATCGGGTCGATACGACCCTTTGCCGGTGTCGCCCCGGGCCTTGATCCCGAGCGCGATCTCGAACGAACCAGGAGCGCCCCATGACCGTCTCCGAGCAGCAGCTCCAGTCCATCGTCCAGCGGGTCCTTTCCCGCCTCGACACGCCCGCGGTCAGGCCCGGTCGGTCTGGCGGCCTGGGCCCCGGTGACGGGATCTACGCCACCCTCGACGAAGCCGTCGCCGCGGCGAGCCAGGCGCAGAAGGTCCTCGAGTGGCAGCGCACCCTCGGCGATCGCCAGCGGATCATCGAATCGATCCGCACGACGCTCATGCAGAACGTCGAGATGCTGGCGAGCCTGGGGGTCGAGGAGACGGGTCTGGGCCGGGTCGAGGACAAGATCGCCAAGAACAAGCTCGTCATCACCAAGACCCCCGGTACCGAGGACCTGACGACGACGGCCTGGACGGGCGATCACGGCCTCACGCTCTACGAATTCGCCCCCTGGGGCGTCATCGGGGCGATCTGCCCCATGACCAACCCGTCCGAGACGGTCATCTGCAACTCGATCGGCATGATCGCCTCCGGCAACGGCGTGGTCTTCGGGCCCCACCCCAACGCCCGCCGCGTCACCCACCTCACGATCTCGCTCATCAACCAGGCGGTGGTGGCGGCCGGCGGCCCTCCCTCGCTCGTCACCTGCGTGGCCGAGCCCACCCTCCAGGTGGCCCAGTCCCTGATGACGCACCCCGGCATCCGCCTGCTCGTCGTCACCGGCGGTCCGGCCGTCGTCAAGGCCGCGATGGGCAGCGGCAAGAAGACCATCGCGGCTGGCCCGGGCAATCCGCCGTCCATCTGCGACGAGACCGCCGACCTCGACAAGGCGGGTCGGGACATGGTCCGAGGCGCGTCCTTCGACAACAACATCATCTGCTGCGACGAGAAGGAATTCCTCGCGGTCGCCTCGATCGCCGACCGGCTCAAGGACGTGATGCGCAAGAACGGCGCCCTCGAGATCGACGCCGATCAGTACGAGCGGCTCAAGAAGGTCATCCTGACCGTCGACAAGGGACCCGGTCAGGAGTCCGACATCAACAAGAAGTTCGTCGGCAAGAACGCCAGCGTCATCCTCAAGGAGATCGGCGTCCGGGCCGACGACTCGGTCAAGATCGTGCTGGTCGAGGTCAACCGCAACGACACGCTGCTCTACACCGAGCAGCTCATGCCGGTCATTCCCTTCACCCGCCTGCGGGACTTCGACGAATGCCTCGAACTGGCCAAGGAGGTCGAGCTCGGCTACGGGCACACCTCGAGCATCCACAGCCGGGACATCACGCGCATGAGCCACATGGCCCGCGTCATGAACACCGCCATCTTCGTCAAGAACGGGCCCCACTACGCGGGCCTGGGAGCCGGTGGCGAGGGCCCGACCTCCTTCACCATCGCGCATCCCACCGGGGAAGGGCTCACCTATCCCCGGCACTTCTCCCGCATGCGGCGCTGCGCCGTGGTCGACTCGTTCCGGATCGTGTGATGGGCCCGGGCCTGCTCGCCAAGCTGCAAGACGCCGGCGTCCGCGCCGGGCGCGAGCCCGCGCACGTCCTGCTGTCGACGCCTGCCGAGGTCCTGGTCGCGGATGGCACCGACACGGCGCCGCTCTCCCGCGCCGACCGCGAGCTCGTGGCCCGGTACCCCCAGGACGTCGCCCGGGGGCTCAAGCTGGCGATGCAGGCGACCGGCGCCCGGCGAGCGGCCATCGCCCTGGCACCCGAGGCGAGCGAGGCCAGCAGCGCGCTGGCCCGGGAGATCGCCGCCGATGGGTTTCTCAAGTTCCACGTGACCGACCTGGCGATCGACGGCCAGTACCCGGCCGGCGACGCCACCCACCTGGCGGCGCTGGCGGCCGATCGCCCGGTGCCTTCGGGCGGCTCTCCCGAAGATGTCGGAGCCCACGTGCTGGCGGTGCGAACCCTCCTGGCGATCGCCGAGGCGGATCGCGGGCAGCCCCAGACTCACCAGCTCGTCAGCCTCATGGGCGAGGTCAACCGCCCCGTCACGGTCTGGGTTCCCTACGGCCTTCCCCTCGCGCTCATCGTGGCCGCCGCCGGCGGGCTCAAGGGCGCATCGGCGCGGTCATCGACGAGGTCGAAGACGCGGCCCGGCAGCTCGGCCGGAGGGTCGGCGGCGGATTTCGTGTACCTCGAGGGCGGGCCGCTCGGAGGCCATGTGGCCAGACCGGGCGCTCCCCTGCGCCCCGAGACCAACCTGGTGGTGGTGGTCCCGGCGGATAGCCGCGTCGCGGCGGCCCACCTGACGCCGCTCGAGGTCCATACGCGCCGGGCCCTGTCGACCTGCGAGAACTGCGAGCAGTGCACGGCGGCTTGCCCCCGATTCCTGGCCGGCTGGCGGATCGAGCCCCACCGCATCGTCCGGGCCCTGGTGCGGGGGATGCCCGACGACGTCCTGGCCAGCGCGGCGCTGTGCTCGGGATGCGGCGTCTGCACCCTCGCCTGCCCGGCGGGTCTGGCGCCCGACATCCTGGCGCGCGCCGTCCGCGGGCAACTCGATCGCGCGGGCTACCTGCCGCCGATCGAACCCGCGCAGCCGAGATCCTGCGCGACCGATCGCCGCATCCCTCGGGAGCGTCTGCTGCGGCGCCTCGATCTGGCGCACTACGACGTCGCTGCCCCGCTGGCCGGAACGCTCGCCGCAAATCGCGTCGTCGTGCCCCTGGATCTCCCCGGGGGCGCCAAGGCCTCGCCCGTGGTTCGCGACGGGCACCGGGTCAAGGCGGGCCAGCCCATCGCCCGGGGCCCGGCCGGAGACGTCGGCATTCCGGTCCACGCGCCGATTTCTGGCAGCGTGCGGCTATCGCCCCTCGGCGTGGAGATCTCGGCATGAGGACGCGCCCCGACGATCGCGGCGCCAAGGCCCGGGCCACTGGAGCCGAATCCCGCGCCGACGAGCGCCAGTCGGCCGATCGAGCCAGCGCACCCGCCCGGCGTCGGCAGGCCGGCTCCGAGCA
>JAJYIO010000139.1 GCA_021790035.1 bacterium
TGACGGTCTTGCCGACGCCCGCGCCGCCGAACAACCCGACCTTGCCACCCTTGGCATAAGGCGCGAGCAGATCGACGACCTTGATCCCGGTCTCGAAGATCTGCGGCGTCACGTCCATATCCGTGAGCGACGGAGCCGGCCGGTGGATGGGCCAACGATCCTCGGCCTCGGGAGCCGGCTTGTCATCCACGGGCTCGCCGATGACGTTGAGAATGCGCCCGAGCACCCCATCCCCGACGGGCATGGAGATCGGCTTGCCGGTATCGACGACGGCCATCCCGCGCACGAGACCCTCCGACGCGTCCATGGCGACCGTGCGGACCCGCCGGTCGCCCAGGTGCTGCTGGACCTCGCAGATCAGCTTGACTCGCTGTCCCTCGCGCTCGAAGTCGATCTCGACCGCGTTGTAAATCTTGGGCAGCTCCCCGTTCGGGAAATGCGCGTCGACGACCGGACCCCGGACCTGGGTGATCGCGCCGACATTCGTCTTGTTGGCGGCGGCAGTGCTCATCTCGTTCTCTCTTTCGCTCTTGTGCAACCGGGGTTCAAACCGACTGGAGGGCTGGCTCACCCTTGGATCGCCTCCGCCCCGCCGACAACCTCCAGGATCTCCTGGGTAATGCTGGCCTGGCGGGCCTTGTTGTAGACGAGGGTTAGCTGGGAGATCATCTCGCCGGCGTTCTTGGACGCCGCGCCCATGGCCATCATCTGGGCCGCGAGCTGGGCGGCCGAGGCATCGAGGAGAGCCTGATAGACCGTGGTCGTCAGGAAAGCGGGGATCAGCTCGCCGATGAGCTCCTCGGCCTCCGGCTCGAACAGGTAGGGCGTCTGAGGGCCACTCGGCCGCTCGCCCTCGGGCAAGGTGGCGGGCAGCAGTCCAACCGAAGTGGGTTCGTAGCGGGCCAGCGAATGGAACCGGGTGTAGACGAGCTCCACCCGATCGACCTCGCCCTTGAGGAACAGGTCCCGCGCCTCGTCCACGATGACCTCGGCCTGGACGAAGCCTGGCGGCGTCGGGATCCCGGAAAGGGTCTTGGCCACCTCGAGGGAGCCCCGCCGGAAAAAGGCGATGCCCTTGTTCCCCACGACGAACAGGCTGACCGCCCGGCCCTCCGCCTTGATCGCCCGGCTGCGCTGGACGGCGAACCGGATGACATTGGCGTTGTAGCCGCCGCAAAGGCCCTTGTCCGACGTGACGACGACGAGCAAGGTGCGCTTGGCTCCGGACGAGGGAACCAGCAGGGGATGGCGAGCCTCACCCGGCAGCAGCCGCGAGGAGACCTCTACGAACACCTCGCGCAGCTTTTCGGAATACGGGCGGCTGGCTTGCACGCGCTCCTGAGCACGCCGGACCTTGGCCGCGGCCACCATCTCCATGGCCTTGGTGATTTTCTGAGTGCTCTGAAAGCTCTTGATCCGCCTCCGGATCTCTTTCATGTTGCCAGGCATGGCCTATCCCTTCCTGCGCCCGGACCTCACCCTACCTGCCGACGGCCTCACCGGGCCGCCGAGAAGGAAAACAGGGTGGTCTTGAAGCTCTGCACCGCATCGGTGAGCGTAGCCATGTCGGCCTGCTCGATGGCGCCCTTGGTCGTGATGCCATCCAGCAGATCGTTCTTGTTGGCCTTGAGATAGGCCAGGAGCTCGGTCTTGAACCGCGTGATCTCGTTGACCGGAACGTCGTCCATGAGGCCGTTCGTCGCGGCATAGATCAGCGCGACCTGCTGACCGACCGATAGCGGGCTGTACTGGGGCTGCTTGAGAAGCTCGGTGAGGCGCTGGCCGCGGGCGAGCTGGGCCTGGGTCGCCTTGTCGAGGTCCGACGCGAACTGGGCGAAAGCCGCCAGATCGCGGTACTGAGCCAGCTCGAGGCGAAGCTTGCCTGCGACCTTCTTCATCGCCTTGGTCTGGGCGTTTCCACCGACGCGGGACACCGAGATGCCGGCGTTGACAGCCGGGCGGATGCCGGCGTTGAAAAGGTCGGTCTCGAGGAAGATCTGGCCATCGGTGATCGAGATGACGTTCGTAGGAATGTAGGCCGAGACGTCGCCGGCCTGGGTCTCGATGATCGGCAACGCGGTGAGCGAACCGCCCCCGAGCTCATCGCTCAACTTGGCCGCGCGCTCGAGCAGGCGGCTGTGGAGGTAGAACACGTCGCCGGGGTAGGCCTCGCGCCCGGGCGGACGGCGCAGCAGGAGGGACATCTCGCGATAGGACCAGGCCTGCTTCGTCAGGTCGTCGTACACGCACAGCGCGTGCTTGCCGCGGTTCATGAACCACTCGCCGATCGCGCAGCCGCTGAACGGAGCCAGGTACTGCATCGGGGCGGCCTCCTCGGGGCTCGCGACCACGACGACGGTGTACTCCATCGCCCCGTGATCCTCGAGGGCCTGGATGACGCGGGCCACGGTCGACGTCTTCTGGCCGATGGCCACGTAGACGCAGACCATGTCCTTGCCCTTCTGGTTGAGAATCGCGTCGACGGCAATGGCGGTCTTGCCGGTCTGCCGGTCGCCGATGATGAGCTCGCGCTGGCCGCGGCCGATGGGGATCATCGAGTCGATGGCCATGATGCCGGTCTGGACGGGCTGGTGAACGCCCTTGCGGGCGATGATGCCAGGGGCCTTCTTGTCCACCCGCTCGAATTCGGTCGTGGCGATCGGGCCCTTGCCGTCGATGGGCATACCCAGCGCGTTGACCACGCGGCCAAGCATGGCCTCGCCCACCGGAACGCTGGCGATGCGCCCGGTCGTCCGGACGGTATCGCCCTCCTCGACCTTGCGGTAGTCGCCCATGAGGACGGCGCCCACGTGATCCTCGACCAGGTCCAGGACGAGGCCATACACCTCGTCGCCGAAATCGAGCAACTCGCCGGACTGCGCCTGCTGCAGGCCGTACACACGCGCGATGCCGTCGCCGACCTCGAGGACGGTCCCCGTGTTCGTCACGGTCAACTCGGCCTCGTACTTCTCGATCTGTGCCTTGATGACCGACGAAATCTCGTCCGGGCGGATGCTTATCATCTGTCTTGTCTACTCCTAATTCATCCCTGACTCATCGCTTGTTTCAAGGCCTCAAGCCGGCCCCGGAAGCTCCCGTCGACCACCTGGTCCTCGACGCGCATGATCGCCCCGCCCACAATGTCCTGGTCGACCTCGGTCTCGAGTTCCACGTGCAACTGCAAGGAACGCTCGAGCCGCTCGCGAAATCCCTCGAGCTCGCTCGGGGAAATGGCGATGGCCGTGATCAACCTGACGCTGAGCCGGCGTGCGAGCTTGGCCGCCAGGTGATGGAAGCGCTTCTGGACGAGGTCCAAGACCGCCCCTCGACCACGGTCGAAGAGCAACTGCAAGAAGTTGAGGACCAGGGGCGTCACGTGCGGCCCGAACAGGGTCGCGATGATATTTTTCTTGTCGCTTTTTGGGACCAGCGGATGCAGCAAGAGCCGGCGCAGGTCGGGTGTCTCGGCAATCGTCCGGGTGACCAGGGCGAGGTCGTGATCGACCCTGTCGACCAGAGCCTCTCCGCCAGCTGGCCCGGCCGCAGCCGCGGATCCGGGGATCTGAGCCGAAGCCGCCTGCCCGGAGAGCGCCAGCGCGAAGAGGGCTTGCGCGTAACGATCGGCAACGATCTGGCTCAACTCGAGAAACTCCCTCGCGGTGCTAGGCCTTCGGGCGGGTGTGCCGCTCTTCGATCGCGGCCGCAGCCAAGGAACCCTGAAGGATTGCGAACGTGGTGATCAAACGAAGCGCCGGCGCGGCTACCCGGGTGCGGCCCATGCCTCGTCTCTCCTTCGAGAGATCTGGATCACCGAGGAACACCCACTTCGTGAGTGTTTCGACGCCCGACTCGCGCCTCGTCGGCCCATATGGATAACACACACCTAACCGAAAAGCAAGGCAGGTCTAACATCCCTGGCCCCGCATGAACGCCTGGCAGGCGGCTCCGGCCCGATCGGGACGGCCAGTGTGCCAGAATGCGGCCAGCAAGCCCGCCGACAGACCCTTTGCGCCGCGCGCCGCACCTCGGACCGGACCGGCGACATAACCCGATGGCGGGCGGTGGAAAAATGACGAGATGCCCTGAAATTCAAGTCTAGAGGCTCAAGTTTTTCCACCATGGTGCCGATACAGGAGACAGGAGAGCTGTCACGGACGGCAGCCCCGGAATTCCAAGGAGCGGGTCATGAACAGTGGTATCACGCGGCTTCCGGCCAGTGCGATGCCCCCCGAGGCGGGACAGCAGGGTGATCGCCAGGCCGCAGCCAATGGCAGCCAGCCGATTCTCAGCGCCGTCGTCGCCCTGATGCACGATCGCCCGGCCGAACTCCAGAACGAAAAGCTAGAGCTTGAGGCCGAGGTGAGGCGCTCGGGACTTTCGCAGGGGATCTACTACTCCATGCTCGGCGAGGTCGATGCCAAGCTCGCCCAGAGCACTCCCGGACAGGTCGACAAGGCGGTATAGAGAGCTTCGGCATCGGCCCGGTGGCCGGGCCGTCCCGGGGGACGTGAGTCCTATCCGGTCGCCAGCGCGATCCGGTAGCCGACCCGGGGAACGTTGAGCAGCCAGCGCGGCATGGCCGGGTCGGGCTCGAGCTTCTGACGCAGGTGGCGGATATGCGTCCGCACGATCTCGGGATTGCCGAGACGGGGCGGGTAGCCCAGGGCCTCGACCAGGAGTTCCTCGGTGGGAACGCAGTGGCCTCCCCGGGTGGACAGGTAGCGCAAGATGGACGCCTCATGCGGCGTGAGGGTACGCCGACGATCGCCGGACCGGACCTCGCCGCATGCGAGGTCGACCTCGAGATCTCCGAGGTTGAGGAGGGACGCGATCCGGGGCTCTGCACGCAGGGCCCGATGAGCGCGCAGCCTGAGCTTGAGCTCGATCGCGTCGATCGGCTTGGCCATGAAATCGCAAGCCCCCGCAGCGAAGCACTCGTAGCGCTCCGGAGCCGTGGATTGCGAGCCGACCACGAGAATGGCCGCGCCGGCAGTGCGGCCATCGGTCGCCTGGCGGCAGAACTCGATGCCAGCGGGCCCGGTAGCATCGAGATCGAGGACCACGGAGACGAGCGCGGGCTCGGTTGCGAGGATCGGCCTCGCGGTCTCGGTATCCGGAGCGATGCGAAGACGCTCCTGGGGCGCGAGGGCGTCTCGAGCGATCCGGGAAAGCAGCGTGTCGTCGCGACTGATGACGAGAATCACAGGTTGCCTGCGCTTTCTTGAGGGGGAGGAGGCCGGCAGGGCCGCGAAATCGCGGAATGCCCGCGGTGAGGCCGGATCTGGCCATCGCTAGGGAGCGTAGCTCCAGCTGGAGGTTCCCGAATACGAGCATGGATCCCACGTTGTGGTGAATGTGGTGCGATCCATTGCCGGTCTCCCGGAAAGGCCTGGCTTGCCAGATTCAACCTTGCGAACAGTTTCTTGCCGGAGATGCGTTGGGGCTCTTGATTTGACTTCCCTCTGGGCCGGAGTGAGCGTCAAGAGATTCGTACGGCTGCTTATCGTAAAGGAGGTTTCCCGTGCTACAGCCCGTGATCCGGCCCGCATCACAACCGGCCTCGCGTCCGGCCCCACCGATCGTCGCCATCCCTGCGATCGCACCCCTGCCTCCGGTTGCCGGCGGCTCCACACGCGAGGCCCCGACGCCACCCCAGGTACGCGTCATCGTCGCGGTGGCAAATGAATCCGATGCTCGCGACCTCCGGAACCTCTTCGCCAGCCAGGGCTTCTCGGTCGTCACCGTCTCCGGAATCGCGCCGTGCCTGCAGGCGCTCCACGCCGGCACGGCCGACCTCGTGGTCCTGGGATTGAGGCTCTCGGACGGCGACGGCCTCGAGGTGTGTCGCCACCTGCGCGATCGACCCGGCGCGCGGATCCCGGTGATAACGCTGGCCGCCTCGGGTCATCCGGCGGAAGCCTACGAATGCTTCGAAGCCGGGGCCCGGGACTACCTGCGACTGCCGTTCGATCCGCTCGAGGTCGTCTGGCGGGCCCGTGCACACCTGCTCCGGGCCGGCACCGGCAAGACGGTCGACGCGCTCGTCGTCGGAGATTTGACCCTGGATCTTCGCAATCACCTGGTGATTCGTGGCACCGGCAGCATCGCGGTTACGCCCAGCGAGTGCGCCATCTTGCGCCACCTCATGGCGGAACCGGGGCAAGCCGTTGCGATCGAGAGCCTGCTGGTGGACGCCTTGGGCTACCCGCCCCGTCTCGGCAATCCCGAGATCGTGCGGACGCATGTGCGGAACCTCCGCCAGAAGCTCGAGGCCGATCCCCGCAACCCCGCGATCCTGGTCAACCGGCCGCGCGTCGGTTACGTGCTCCAAAGCCCGGGCGCCGCCGCGGCCCACCGGGACCTGTCCCAGCCAGCAAGCTGAGAGCGGGAAGCCTCGGCTCTGCTGCTACTCGGCAGGTGCCGATCTCGTCGAGGCGGGATTCTCCGCCCCGACGAGGTCGGGATAGACATCCTGCACGAAGCAGCCGACGAGCTCGGGATCGAAGTGCAAGCCAGCCAGGCGCTGGAGCTCGGCCAAGGCATCCCGGGGCTCGAGAGCCGGCCGGTGGGGCCTGGAGTGAACCATCGCCTCGTACGTGTCAGCCAGGCCCAGGATCTGGGCGGGAAGCGGAATCTCCCGGGCTTCGAGGGCATCGGGGTAGCCCGACCCGTCGAAGCGTTCGTGGTGCCAGCGGACCCACGCGGGCACCATCGGATCGATCGTGTTCTCGCGC
>JAJYIO010000140.1 GCA_021790035.1 bacterium
GGAATCACATCCTGGGGCCATGCATCGGATGGCTGCCATCGCAGCAGCCCGCGTCGGTCTCCGAATCATCCAGGAGATGACTCCAGCGATGGTCAGCGGCGATGTAAGAACGATGCCAAAGACCAACCCGGTGATAGCGAGATTGGGGCCACCGGCGACAGCCGAAAAGCCCGCGATGAGCAGCGTCACCAGCAAAGAGACTCCGACCAGCCCGGGCGCAAAGGAGTTCTCGTGGAACGTCGGCTCCTTCGCAAGGACGAACTGCCGCATCTCGGATCGCTCGGCCATCTTGGCAAGGGCCGGGGCATTGCGCTCCCTGGCCTCTTGCATGCCTTCGCGGATGCCCTCTTTGAGGGCGCCCACGATCCCCTGCTTCTCGCCGGAGCTCATGGCGAGATCATACCCTCTGGCTCCGAAGCGAGCCTTGCCGAAAGGACACGATACCTGATGGATCTCAAGGTCAAGCTGGAGCAGATCCAGCAAGTTGCCGGCCAACTCCTCCAGCAGCGCCAAGCCCTCCAGGAACGCCTGCAGGCCGTCGGCAACGATCTGCTGCGCCTCGAGGGGCAGGCAGCTCTCATCGTCGAGATCGACCCCTCGCTCGCGCCCCAGGGGCCGCAGCCTGTCAACCCCGACGCTCACAAGCACCCGGCGGCCATCACCCCCAACACCGAGCCGAGCGAGCTCGACTTGACCGATGAGCAGCGGGCGACGCTGCCGAAGTTGGTCCCCGACCAGGACTCTGGCGAGAACGCTTTGGCCGTGGGTATCTCCCCCCAGCCCGAATGCGAGGTGGCGTAGCCATGAAGGTCAACTTCAAGACCGGCAAGGTTGTCGAACTCGTCGACGAGTACGGACCCGAGCAGACGCTCCGGGCGGCCGAGTTGGCCGACGTGCCGGCGGACATGAAGTACGCCGACAGCCTGATCCTGAACATGGCCACCATCATGGTCGCCGTCAAGACGGTCGACGGCAAAACGGCCGAGGATCTCTGCGGCGACAAGGTGCGCGCCCGCGATATGCTGCTCGCTTTTCGAGGCGCTTTCACGGATTCCGAGTGGCTCGGCTTGGCCAAGGCGATCGGCGAGGTGTTCCCGCAGGACCCAAAGGAAGCGAGCTACGAGGTCGTCACCTCGTAGCTCTGTACGAAGAGCTCGCCGAGATTCACATGGCCTTCGGCATGACGGAGGCAGAGATCCGGCGACTCGACCGGCGGTCCTACGATTCCCGCCTGCAGGCGGCCCGTAACGTGCTTGAGAGAAGGGGAGGCGTGCTGTGAAGAACCTGGCGCAGCTCGCCTCCCATTTTCGTCGTGCCGCCAAGGCGTTCCCGGCAGCGATCGCGGCCGAGGTCGAGGACCAGGGCAAGGCGATCGAGGCCGACGCCAAGAGCCTGTTCGGTACCTATCAGGAGGGCTGGCGCGATCTGGACGATTCGACGCGATCCGAGCGCGTGCGGCTCGGATACACCTCGGACGACCCGCTCTTCCGCTCCGGCGCCCTTCGCGACGCAGTGACGCACAAGGTCGAGCACGTTCCGGGTGGTAGCAGCGTCTTCGTGGGCGTCGAGCCTGGCCATACGATGCTCCAGGGCCCTGACGGCCGCGAGGTCGACGCTGCCCTCGTGATGGGCGTCCAAGAGCACGGGTCGACCGATGGTCGCGTCCCGGCACGCCCGGTCTTCGGGACCGTGGCCGCCCATGTCGATCGCTTCCAGCACGCCGCCCTGATCGGTGTGATGGCACGGACGGAGCTCGGCCATGTCCGGTGATCTCGAGCGGGTCGGCCTCGAGTTCGTCGCCGTCGACAAGGACGTCTCGAAGTTCCTTCGTGCTACCGACAAGCTCCTCCTGCAGGTCCATCGCCACGTTGGCGATCTTGGCACAGCTTTTGCCGGAGTTGGCCGGGGCATGGCCAGCACGTTCGGGCGGCAGGCATCGGCACTCTCGCGCATCTCGGGCTCCCTGCAGGGCATCTCGCGGTTCCACGCGCAAAATGCCAAGACCGCCCGCGAGCAGGTCAAGATCGACGGCCTTCGCCAGGCCAATGAGGAAAAGCTCCGGGGGCTGGCACAGAAGACCGCCCAGGAGCGCGCAAAAGCCCAGGAGGCCGAGCAGCGGGCGGATGAGAGACTCCGTCAAGAGCGCATGCGTACCCTCCAAATGGAACAAGGCGGTATTCGCCGGGCGACCACAGAGGAGGAGCAGCGCCAGCGCCAGCGTGTTCGCGACGAGAGGCAGATCGCAGAGATCACGGTGCGCACCGACTTGCAGCGCCGCCGCGGACTCGAGTCGGATGATCGCCGTTTGATCTTAGCCCAGCGCCTCCGTCGCGAGGAGATGCGCACCGAGCAACTTGAGCAGCGCATCACTCGCCAGAAGCACCAACAGACCGAAGACCAGAAGCTGATCCTCGACTTTCAAGAGCGTATCAAGTCGGCGATGAGCACCGGCAACCGGATCCAGACAGGTATGACGATTGCCCGGGGAGGTTTGGGCGTCACGCGTGGGGTTCTCGGGCTCGGAAACACCACGGCCATGCACGAGTACCTGATCCAGAAGCAGGGACTCGTCAACATGGGGCTGGGAAAACAGCAGACTCAGGTCGCGATGGCAGCCGGCCGGAGCCTCGGCAACAAGGTGCAGGGGTTGAACCGGGCCGACACGCTCGATCTGATGAAGGACGCGATCTTGACCTTCGGCGTCGGGAAGAAGGGGGCAATTTCCGCGGAGGCGCTCAACCCGGCGATTCTCCAGGAAATGGCCAAGTTCTCTGTCGCAGCCGGGACCACCTTCGGACTCGGACAAGGCCAGGTGTACCAGGCCGTCAAGGTCGCAGAGCTCCTGACCAGGAACACCAAGGGCATGTCTCCGGAGGCCCGGGCGGCATCTTTCTCCAATGCGATGAATCTTGAATACCAGGCAATGGCTGGACTCGGCGGCAAGGTGAGGCCTTCGGAGCTTTACCAGTTCATGCGGCGGGCAGGCGCTGCGAAGTACGGGTTGAGCCAGGAGGGGATGCGCCATCTTTTGCCTGTGATCCAGGAGAACGGTGGATCGCAGGTCGGGCGTCAGGTCATGTCGCTCGAGCAGAACCTGGCCAATGGCGTCGGCCTCAATGCGCGCTCGGCCACGAATCTACTCCACATGGGGCTTCTTGACGCGGCGAAGGTGCACATCACGAAAGCGGGCCTGGTCAGCAGGGTGAATCCGGGTGCGCTCAAGGGAGACCAGCTCCTGCGTCAGGACCCCTTCGCCTGGTACGAGAAGTACCTGGCTCCGCGGCTCGCAGGGGACAACATCCGCCAGGCCCAGCAGACCGTCGCTTCGATCCTGAGCAATCGGACGGCAATGAATCTGGCAATGACCTACTTCACGCAAGATGCTCGGATTCACAAGGACACGCGCCTCGAGCGGAAGTCGATGGGGGTCGATGCGTCGTTCAAGTCCCTACAGGGTACGTACCAGATCGCTCAGAGGAACTTCGAGACGTCCCTCCAGCGGCTGCAGGTCGACCTGGGCGTCGCCATCCTGCCGGCGTTGACGCGTGGCATGAATGCGCTGTCCGGCGTGATCGAGGGCGTCGACCGAGTCATCTCGGCCCATCCGCTTGCTGCGAAGATCGGAGTCATCGGCACGGCCATCGCGGGCGTCGCTGCCACGATCGCGGGTGCCGCCATCGCCATCAAGGGCGCGTGGACCGCGATGAAGGTCATGGGAGGCCTGAATGCCATCCTCGGCGGCGGAGCGCCTGGGGCTGCCGGCGGTAGCGGGGTTGCTGGCTTGCTAACCTCTGGGGCGGAGCAGGCGGCTGGGAGCGCCGCCGTCGGCGGCGTCGAGGAGATGGCGGCTGGAGCGGCTGGACGGGGTTTGCTGGGCCGAATCTTTGGAGCTCTCGGGGGCGATGCGTTGGCGGCGGCAGTCCCGAGATCCCCGATCGCGGCCTTCTTCTCGAAGATCGGCTCCTTGGGCGTTGGGTTTGCCCGGCAGATTGGACCCAGGATCGGGTCGTCGCTCGTCGGCGCGATCACTAAGTTCGGGGATTTCGCCGGGGTCCAGGCCTTGGGCGAGATGTTCTCTGGCCTGTTGGCGGGGATCGTCACCTATGGGCCGGTGGTCGCGGCCGGTCTAGCGCTAGGGGCGGGTATCGGCATGCTCATCCGCAAGGGGATCGGCGACGCCAAGATCCAGGACTTCATGGCCGGGATTATCACGGCGATCGGCGGCCAGGCGTCACAGAAGCTCCAGCAGCAGCAGGCCGCGGCCACGAAGGCCAAGACTGGCCTGACCCCGGCGCAACTGCACAGTCTGTCTGTGCTCAACGCCAAGCGGATCGACCACCACCTAGCACCGCTCTCGCCGCAGGCATACGAGAAGATGACGGCGCAGGCGCGAGACATTGTCGGTCGTTCCACATCCTCTCCGCGGACCGGGCCAGGACGTGGCGTTCCGACGCATCATTCGATCACCGTACCGGTCACGCTGACCGTCAATGGCCACGTCCCGCACGACCAGGCCCATGCCATCGCCAAGGAGGCGGGGGCTCGGGGAGGGCGGATGATTCAGGACCACGTCGAGGATCTTCTCAAGACCAACCGGCCGACGCGATCGACCCCCTGGCAGGACCGGTAGATGCCGCTCGGAACTCCGGACGTCCTCGACTCCTTCGTCCTTGGAGGCGTCAAGCTTACGTCGGCTGCCCCCGAGCAGTTCAAGGAGGCCGTCAAGTCCTGGCGCCGGTATTTCTTCTTCCGCAACGGGAATCCCATCGTCCAGCAAGGTCGAGTCATCCCGAGGCCAATCACGCTCGATTTCAAGATGAATGGGCCGGATGCTCTCGACAACATGCGCTTTTTCAAGCGTATGGCGATGCAGTCGCAGGAAATCCCGTTCACCTGGGCGGGTAAGTTCAACTTCACCGGATACCTCGACGAGTTCGAGGCCACCTATGCCCAGAAGGTCGTTACCGGGACCCTGACCTTCCAGCCGGTAAAGGACCTCGCGAACAACGATGCAATGCCCGGTGCGCTCGTGCAGACGCCGGTACAGCGGACGGCCGCCGTGGTAGATGCGATGGGCCAGGTGACCAACGCTGTCGGCACCCAAGTCGCGACTGGTTTTCCTGGGATCGGAGACATGCTTGCGAACATCGAGGGCGTGATCTCGACCGACCTCTCGGCGATCTACAGCTTCATCTCGAGCGCACAGGACGTCGTCTCGCAGATCAACGACGCCATCTCGACGTACTACGACATCACCTCGATCCCCTACGAGGTCGTGAGTTCGTTCGCCGACCTTGCGAACTCGGCCCTCGCCCTCATCCCGTCGGCCGTCGATGCGCTCAACAACAACATCCTGGACCCCGGAACACCTCTCCTGGAGGGAACTAACAACTACCTCGCGGTCGGATGGGGGGAGACCGGGTTATCTCTTCTCGATGACTCGAGCGTCGGTCTCTCGCTCATCGTGCAATCCCTGGCCCCCCAGCCGCTCACCTACGTCGTGGCGGAGGGCGATACGATCCAGGGCATCTGCGACCTGTGGGGCGTCGTAGTCGCGACTTTCCTGTCGGTCAACCCAGGCATCAACGATACGACGCTCACTGTCGGACTCACGGTGGTAATCCCCAGTGGCTAGCGTCGTCAACCCGGTGGCCGACCCGAGGACCAACGCAAGCACCTGGGATGTGCGCGTCAACGGGAACTCGGTCAGGTGGAACCGGATCGAGGTAACCTTCGAGCAGTTCCACATCCCGGGCGAGTTCTGCGTCGAGCTCCCCGAGGACGCAGTCAGCATCGAGACGCTGCTCACTGGCTCTCCCCCCGAGATTGTCATCCGGCGCGACAACGAGGAGTTCTTCGTCGGCCTGGATACGCGGTCGGGCGGCCGCGGGACCGACGGCGATCAGCCAGACGAGCCGCCGCAGCGCATCGTGAGGCTCAGCGGCAAGGATCTCTCCGAGAAGTTCGTCCTCGACAAGGTGACGGCGCCTCTTCCGATGAACTTGACGGCGTCCGAGATCGTGACCCAGCGGTGCCTCGCCGACGGGTTCACCCAGGCCCAGCTCGACATCACCAGCACGAACGACCAGATCGGCGAGTTCGTCCGGCGCAACTACCACCGCATCACCAAGAGCCTCTCCTGGCACGACGTCTTCTTCGACCTGGCCGAACTCGAGCACTTCGTCTTTCGGGTCTGGCGCCGGCGGCCGGTCTTCGGGCCGCAGCCGCAGCCCAAGGCCTACTTCAACTGGCAGTTTGGCCGCGATTTCAACACCTACGACTGGCACAAGAGCCACGTCAACTCCGACGTTAAGGTGCGGGTCATCGGGTGGAACCCGAAGACCAAGCAGCGCACGTCGGACGTGCAGGGGAGCGGATCCTTTGTCATCACCAAGATCGTCGCCGGCATCACCCCCCTGCAGGCCAAGGCGATGGCCGTTCGGCTCCTCGAGGAGGCCGAGCGGGGCCTGTTCACGATGGACCTGACCAACGTGCCGGGCGACCCGAGGGTCAACGACGTCGCCTATGGATTCCGCCTGACGGGCCTGGCGGCCGGGCTCAACCGGCTTTACTACCCGAGCCGGGTCCATCACATCATCACGCAGGACGACCACGTCATGGACATCAAGCTCTACAACAGCGTGGATATCGCAGCATGAGCGAGCAGCGTGAGATCGCCGACCAGATCAAGCGGCTCCTCCAC
>JAJYIO010000141.1 GCA_021790035.1 bacterium
TCGCTCGAGGACGTGTTCCTGGAGCGCATGATGGAGCGCCTGCACGGCCAGGTGGACGTCCTGGCGCTCGATCACTATCCCGACACCTGGACGCCCGGCACGGGACCGGCCGAGTGGGAGCCTCTCGAGGTCCTGACGAGGCTGCGGCGCGATCCCCGATCGGCGTGCTACGGAAAGGCCGTGGTGATCGGGGAGATGGGCTACTCTTCTTGCCGGAATGCCAGGCTTCCGCTGGGCTTCCAGCTCTTTGCGGAGGATCACGACGAAGATCGCATGGCCGACTGGTATTCGCATGCCCTGGCACGCGTCGCCAGCCTGGCTGGCCCGGAAGCCCTGCCGGACCAGGATATCCACGTGATCAACCTCTACGAGCTGCAAGATGCCCTGCCCCGGAGCATCAACGGCTCGGCCGACCTCGTTGACATCGAGTATCACTTTGGCCTTTTGCGACCCGACCTGTCCCGCAAGCCGGCTTTTGACACCGTGCGGCGGGCGATCGCCGGTCCCGCCGCCCCACCCGCCGAGGTCCCCAGAGCCCGGACAGGACCGCTTCAGGTCTACCTCGAGGCATCGCGCATGAGTCGCGGCCTGCACCGCTGGGCCGGGCCCAAGGTCGTGGCCCTCTACAAGATGATCCGGCCGCCGCTCCGGCGCGCCGATCACGCGGCGCTCGGGGTGGGTGCCCTAGTGGCTCTGGCGGCGGCCTTGCGCAAGCCCCGGTCCTGACCCGCGATAGCGGCGAGCGTAGCGGGACTGGCCATCCGAACGATCCTGCGATCGCCACGGGTTTTCCCGGGCCCGCTTCCCGGGTAAGCAGCGAGGGTGCCAAGTGCGATCTTCACCCGGGGGTTGATGCGGGATTATGGCTCCGTTCGGGCGGTCGAACCGCTCGACCTGGAGGTCGATGCCGGCGAGTGCCTGGGATTCCTCGGCCCCAACGGCGCGGGCAAGACGACCGTAACCCGGATGCTGACGGGCCTCATCGCGCCCTCTGCGGGCTCGGCGGTCATCCTGGGCCATGACCTCGAAGCCGGTGCTCGCCACGTTCGTCGGACCGTCGGCGTTTTGACCGAGCAGCCGGGCCTTTACAAGCGACTCTCGGCCCGCGAGAACCTGCGCTTCTACGCCCGCCTCTACGGGCTTTCGTCGCCCGAGGCTCGCATCGACGATTATCTCAAGCGCCTCGACCTCTGGGCGGCGCGCGATCGCCCCGCCGCGACGTACTCCAGGGGAATGGCGCAGAAGGTGGCGATCATCCGGGCCTTGCTGCACGAGCCCGAGCTCGTGTTTCTGGACGAGCCGACCTCCGGGCTGGATGTGGAGAGCGCCCTGACGGTGCGCGACTTCATCTTGACCCTCAAGGGCGAGGGGCGGACGGTCTTCCTTTGCACCCACAACCTCGACGAGGCCGAGCGCGTCTGCGATCGCGTGGCGGTCTTCCGGAGGCGGATCCTGGCTCTGGGGCCCGCGGACCAGTTGCGCCTCGACCTCTCGGGCCGGCAGGTTGCGATCCGGCTCGAGCAGGAGGGCCGCGATCCTCTGGCGGCCCTGTCGCGTTTGCCATTCGTGCGACAGGCGCATTTTGCCGCCGGCGAGCTCGTGACGACGCTGGACGATCCGCAGTCCCAGACCGCAGATGTCGTGCGGGTCCTGGTGGAGTGCGGGGCCCGGGTCCAGGCGGTCCGGGCCGCGACGGCCTCGCTCGAGGAAGTCTACCTCAAGCTGGTGGACGGGCCCTCGCGATGAGCAGCTTTCTGGTCGGCGCCGTCAGCCGTCTCGGGCACGGCAACCTTCGCAGGAGCGGCCGGTGAACCGGCTCACCGCCTCGCTGGCGAGGATCGCGGCCGTCGTGGCGCGGGAATTCCTGGACCTGCGCCACAACCCGCGTCTGATCCTCTCGGTTTACGTGATTCCCCTGCTCCTGAGCGCGGTGTCGATCCCGGCGCTCTCCCGGGCCATGGAGGCCATTCCCCACGCCCATCGGGCCACCGGGGCCATCTCGCATATCCAGGGGGCCGCGGCGGCCGTCTCGCATCCCGGCCGGACCGTTATCGCGCGTCCGGCGACCGGGTCCACGCGTGCGGCGTCGGAGTCACGCTCCGACGTCCTGGCTCGCCTCGAGAAAGACCCGCGCAAGGCGCCGGCCTTCATCGTGGTCGCCGAGGTGATGAGCTACCTGTTCATGTTCGCCCTCTTCCTGCCGCTCTCGCTGGGCGCGCACGCCATCGTGGGCGAGAAGCAAGAAATGACCCTCGAACCCCTCCTCGCCACGCCGCTCGAGACCTCCGAGCTCCTGCTGGGCAAGGCCATCTTCGCGGTGGTGCCGGCCGTTCTCGTCACGTGGACGATGTACGGCCTGCAGCTATGGATGGCCAGCACAGTGCTTCCCGGCGACCTCGTGATCGAGGTGTTCGCGTCGACGATCTGGCTGCTGGCCATCTTCGTCCTCGTGCCGCTCCTGGCGATGTTCACGACCCTTGGATTGGTTGCGCTCTCGGCGCGCGTCTCCGACCCTCGGACGGCCCAGCAACTGGGTGTGCTGCTGCTTTTTCCGCTCCTGGCCGGCGGCATTGCACTGGCCACGGGGCTGGTCGCATTCCGGCAGCTGATCTTCGGGGCGATCGTCATTCTCGCGATTGCCTGCGCCATCCTGGTGCGTCTGGCCAGCGCCACCTTCCAGCGAGACGCCATTCTCACGCGGTGGCGGTAGGGGGATGCGTGGCTCCCTCACTTCGCTCGAACGCTCTCCTGTTGCTGGGAAGCCGTCTTCGCGAGATCGTTTTCGGCTCGACAATCTTCACGTCGCGGGGGCCTCAAGGATCGCCCTGGCGTGCCGAACTCGTCCATGTGTACGATAGACAAGCGATCAGTCGGATCCTGGTGCCTGGCCGGGTCCTGACCTACGCGCTCCGCGATCCCAGGACCCATGCCAAGATGCTGGCGGCCGGGACCGTGTTGACGCCGAGGCTGATTCGCCTGCTACACGAGACCGACCTGGCCGCGGAAGCCGCGGCTTGCGTGGGCGGCAAGGTGGCCGTCCCGGAGGCGTCGGGTGGGGGCTCCGGTCCCAGCCCCAACCTGGAGCGGCGGCGTCGCCTGCACGAGGCGATGGCATCTCTGCGGACGCTGGCGATCGTCGGTGCCCTCGCTGCCGCAGCTTTCGGTCTGCTCTCGGGCAGCTGGCTGGACCTCGAGACGGCCATGGGAGCCGCGGCTTTCCTCCTGATGGCCTTCGTCGCGTCCTTCGAGGTCGCCGCCCGGACCCGCGTCTTGCTGCAGGTGGTCCCGGTCCCGAGCCGGGCACCAAGGCCAGAGGCCCCGATCCTCGCGCTCGAGCGGAGCGAGACACCGGAGCCTCAAGCGGCCTGAGCTTATTTCAGGTTGAAGGGGCCCCCTGTGCGGTCGTCAGGCTGTGCAGAGGGCCCCCTTGGCTTCTACGCAGGATCCGTGCGACCGAAAATCGCCCGGGATCCTTGAGGTGGCGTTACTTGGCTCGTGAGGCCATCTTGTCGACGAGTTCGCGCACGGCCTCGGCGCTGCGCTCGAGCTGTGCTTGCTCGTCGGCGGTGAGGTTGAGCTTGATGATCTCCTCCACGCCCTTGGCGCCGAGCTTTACGGGAACGCCCACGAAGAGGCCCTTGATGCTGTACTCGCCCTCGAGGAGCACGGCGCAGGGGATGATCTTCTTCTTGTCCATCACGATGGCATCGACCATCGAGACGACGGCCGCCGAAGGTGCGTAGTAGGCGCTGCCGGACTTGAGGAGGCTCACGATCTCTGCGCCGCCGTCACGGGCGCGCTTCTCGAGCGCCGCGACGCGATCGGCGGGCATGAGCTCGGTGATGGGAATCCCGGCGACGGTCGAGTAGCGGGAAAGCGGGACCATGGTGTCGCCGTGGCCGCCGAGCACGAAGCCGTTGACGTCCTCGACCGAGACCCCGAGCTCCATGGCGATGAAGGTGCGGAAACGGGCCGAATCCAGGGCGCCAGCCATGCCGATGACGCGGTGCTTGGGGAACTTGGAGATGTCGTAGGCCAGCTGGGTCATCGCGTCGAGCGGGTTGGCGACGATGATCAAGATGGCGTTCGGGCTGCGCTTGGCGATCTCCTGGGTGACCCCGCGGACGATGTCCATGTTGGTGAACAGCAGGTCATCGCGGGACATGCCAGGCTTGCGGGCGACTCCGGAGGTGATGATGACGATGTCCGAGTTGGCCGTCTCGTCGTAGCTGTTGGTTCCAGTCAGCTCCGAGTCGTAACCCAGGACCGGGCCCGCCTCCTGGATGTCGAGGGCCTTGCCCTGCGGCATTCCCTCTACGATGTCGACGAGTACGACGTCGGCGTAGTTCTTCTCTGCCAGCCGCTGGGCAGTCGAGCCGCCAACCATCCCAGCCCCGACGACGGTGATCTTCTTGCGCATATTGGCCTTTCCTCACTAACGCTTGAGTGGCGATCCCTTCTAGCACGCTCCGGGGTCAGGGGCAATCCCGTGTGGCTGCGGAGCGAGTTCGGGATCGAGAGATCCTCGGTCGGATGGACCTCGATGGCGATGACCTTCGCATCCCGCAACCCTGCCCCAACTGTTACGCTGATGGCCATGGACGTCTTGACACGGTTCTTCGATTTCGGCGGGGAGCATCTTCTCGAGCTCTTCAAGTCCGCCTGTGGCCTCCGGGATCCGATCCTTTACCTCTTCATCGAGGAAGAAGAACCGTGGCACGAGCTCTTGATCAAGTACCTGCTCCCCGTGCTCGAGTGGCGGCTGTCCCTCTACCCGGAGGACACCACGCCCGCCTTCGAGATCCACGGCGAGCAGAGCATCGAGGTCGAGCGCGAGTCTTCCGGCAAGCTGCCGGAGGTCGCTCTCCTCAACGTCTTCCCCATGATCCCGGACACCCGTGATTACGAGCCGTTCATGCGGCAATACGAGAAGTTCCAGAACCTCTATCCGTTCGTCTTCAGATGTCGTCCGCGCTACCCGAGCTTCGTCAAGGTCCCGGGCGAGGACGTCGCGGGCTTCGTCAGCCACATCAAGCTCGCGCTGGGGGTGCCATCGCTGCGCTTCGAGATGATCGCCCTCGACGCCCTGCGTTACTCCTTCAAGGAGATCGAGCGCCAGGCCTTTGGCCTCCAGACGCAGGTGGCCCGTCAGTTGCCGCCGCCGGGCTTCCGGGCCGGGCAGGAGAGCCAGGAGCACCTCTCGGCCAAGCTCCTGGCCTATCACTCCTTGCATCAGGCGTTCGACGACAGCGCCATCCTCATCGAGCGGCGGCTCTTTCCGAATGATCCCTCGTTCATCGGCAACTCCGCCCAGGACAACCTCGAACTCGAGGAGGCGTTCGGCGGCTCCAACCCGCCAGCGGACGACGAGCGACAGGAGCAGTTCGACGACTTCCGCATCGCGGATCTTCTGGTAGAGGGCGAGGTCTGGGTGGATATCGAGACCATGCGCGATCTCGCCGAGGGCGACCAGGATCCTTTCGCCGTACTGCAGCGCAAGGTCCTGTCCAAGGTCGGCTGGATCTCCTCTTGCAAGGAGTACTGGATGGTGTTGCCCAACGCCATCGTGGCCTTCTTCCCGGAGGTCGTCAGGGAAGTGGTGTCCAATCTCAAGGAGGGCTTCTTGCGAGCCGGGACGCAGACTTCCATTCGCGTCTTCTGCTCGGACTATGCACTCGGCCGCCTGCATGAGATCCACGTGGCGGTCAGCGAGCAAAACGCGCCCGGCGCCTCCCGCTAACAGAAAGAGGGATCCGGCTCGAGGAGTCGGATCCCTT
This sequence comes from bacterium, assembly GCA_021790035.1. Lineage (GTDB taxonomy): Bacteria > Cyanobacteriota > Sericytochromatia > S15B-MN24 > VGJW01 > JAJXWQ01. Next base: position 5,778 of record JAJYIO010000141.1, read on the forward strand.
GCAGACCGAAAGTTCTCTAGAGGCGGTCCCAGACGCTGCGGATGACGTCCGTGCGAGCAAGGCCGGTGAGCTTGCGGCGGGCATTCTCCATGGCTTCGCGAGGGACTCCGATCAGGATCGGCAGGCCCTGGGCCACCGAGGCCACGGCGAACTTCTGGGCTGCGTCCCCATCTACGCCGAGCGTCTCGACCAGGGCCGTGGCGACAGCATCCGTGCGCTCCATGTCGGGAGTGGTGAGGATCAGGTCGTAGAGCGGCCAGACCTTCTCGCTCTCGATGTGACCGCGGTATTCGGCGGTCTGCACCCAGGGGGCGTTGTCGTAGTAGCCGAGCCAGACCGGCGGGCTGGCGATCGTGTCAGCGCGGCCGAGCTGTCCGGTGCGAGCCCGCCTGGGCGAAGGCGGAGCGTCCGAGCCAAACTCGGGGGCCGGCCAGGGCGCCTGTACGAGCAACTCCCTGGCCACCTCCAGGCCGCGGGCGAGCACGTCGTCCATCGATTGACTCCTCAGAACAGGTGGGCTTGCCGGGCTCGCTCGGCCGGGCCGAACCGCCTCAACGAGCGGCCAGGGGCACGTATGGCCGCTCCTGCGGACCGATGTACTCGGAATCCGGCCGGATGAGCCGGCTGTCAGCGTAACGCTCAAGGAGGTTGGCTGTCCAGCCCGCGATTCGGGAGGTGGTAAAGATCGGGGCGAAGAGATCGCTCTCGAGCCCGGGCCGGGGTGCAGAGAGGCCGAAGGGCAGCGAACCCGTCAATGGGTTTCCCGCCGGCTGCGCCGACAGCGTTGAATGAACCGCCACCTGCTGTGCTGGGCTACGCAGCAGCTTGCCCGCAGCGGGGGGTAGTTTGCGGGGGGCAAGGCCCCCTGCAAGTCACCGCCGGCGCAGCCGGAGAGAAGAGTTTCTTGTGAGTC
>JAJYIO010000142.1 GCA_021790035.1 bacterium
CCGTGTAGGCCTCGCACGTCTCTCCCCATCCGCCGTCGGAAAGCTGCGTGGCCTCGATGTAGCCGACCCCGCGATCGACGACGCGATCGCCGACCCTCTGGCCGCTCGCCCCGAGGGCCGACAGCACCGACCACGTCCCGTATACGTAGTTGACGCCCCAGCGCCCGAACCACGCTCCGTCCTGCTCCTGCTCGCTGGCGAGGTAGCGCCCGGCGCGCAACGCGGCGGGCGTCCGGCCCTCGCCGTGACGGGCCAGCGCCTCGAGGCAACGCGCCGACACGTCGGCCGTCGAGGGATCGAGCAACGCCCCGTCGAACGGCCGAGCCCACGAAAAGGCCTTGAGCCAGTCCCGACGCCGTGGCGTCCGGTCGAACGCCCCCCAGCCCCCGTCGCGGTTCTGCATGCCGACGATCCAGTCGCGGCCCAGCTGGATCCGGCGCTGGACCAGGGGCTCGTCGGCGATGCCGAGTCGATCGAGCACCATCAAGGCCACGGCCGTGTCGTCGACATCGGGATAGAACTCGTTCCGGTGCTGGAAATACCAGCCCCCCGGCTCGACCCGCCCGCCGGTCCCATGCACCCAGTCTCCGGGCTTGAGAGCCTGGCGCTCCAGCAGCCAGCGCCCGGCTCTCTCGAGGGCCGGGTGGTCGCCATCCAGACCCGCCTCGAGCAGGGCCATCATCACCCAGACCGTGTCCCAGACGGGCGAGACGCACGGCTCGACGCGAACGCCAGCGGAATCCTCTTGCTCGAGGGCGTCGATCTGATGGAGCGCCTCGACGAGCGCCGGCGAATCGGGCCGATGCCCCTGGCAAACCAGTGCGACTGCCGCGTTGACCATGGAGGGCCAGATCGCCCCGAGGCCATCGGACTCCGCGAATCGGTCGACCGTCCATCGCTCGGCTTCAGCCAGAGCCGCCCTGCGCCAGGGCTTGAAAGGCTGACGACCGTACCGCTCGAGCAACGCCTCGGCGGTGGCGACCAGCTTCTCTTGCCACCAGGGCAGGCCGGAGGGGGTCGCGAGGACCACCGGGCGCTCGGTCGCGAGCTCGTCGATCCGCACGGCGACCGGGAAAACCGGTCGGTGCGCCAGGGTGATGAGGAGCGGCACCAGGATCGTGCGGGCCCAGTACGACAGATCGTAGCGGCTGAAAAGCCACCCAGGCAGACGCAGGATCTCGACCGGAATGTAGGGAAGGCGATCCCACGGATAGAGGCCGCCCCACGCCAGGTAGATCTTGGTGAAAAGATGGCATGCCTCGACGCCGCCCATGGCCAGGACGGCCTGCCGCGCCTTGACCATCGGCTCGGAGTCCTCGGAAATCCCGGCGAGCTTGAGAGCGAGGTAGCTCTTGAGCGTCACGTTGACCTCCGGGGGGCCGCCGAAGTAGATCCCCCAGGCCCCGTCGGCCCGCTGATGGGACAGCAGCCACTTGATCACACCGTCCTGGCGACGGCGATCCACCCGATCGAGGAGGTGTCGCAGGTACAGCGACTCGGCCGTCACCGAGACGTCGCAGCCCAGTTCGTAGACCCAGAAGCCATCCTGGTGCTGCCGCTCGAGCAGACGATCGGTCGCGCGGGAAAGAGCCCTATCTAGCTGCATTGGCTCCCCCCTACCAGCCCTTGAGGACCTCGAAGGCCCCCTTGAAGCTGAGGGCCTTGAGGGCCGCGGAAGGTTCGTATCCGCCGTGGGTCATGCAGGCGGCACACCGCGGGTCCTCGTGCTTGATGTACCGTGGCCAGTCCGTCGACTTCATCATCTCGGAAAAAGTGCCGTGATGGGTGTCCCCGAGCTGGTAGCAAGGCCCGCGCCATCCGCGGGGATTGACCGTGGGCGTACCCCACGGCGTGCAGTCGAGATCGATCTCGCCCATCAGGTACTTGAAGTATATCGGGGTGTTCCAGAGCTTGAACCCGCGGAGCCTGGGCGCCAGGTCACGGAACCGGCTCTGGATCTCCTCGCGTGTCTGGTAGAAGGCGGGATCGACCTCCTGGTACGAGTAGGCCGGCGACACCAGGATGCCATCGATGCCGAGGCTCTCGACGAGCTTGAAAAGCTCGACGATCTCGTCGTTTCGGGTCTGCTTGTAGATCGTCGTGTTGATGCAGGCATGGAAACCGCGATCCTTGAGGATCTTGATGCCTTCGATCGCCTTCTTGAACGCGCCGGGCCACTCGACGATGGCGTCGTGCGTCTCCTCCATGCCGTCGAGATGAAGGTTGACGATCAGGTGCTTGTCCGGCTTGAACTCGTCGATCTTGCGGTCCAGGATCCACCCATTGGTGCAGAGGTACATGTACTTGTCGCGGCGCTGGAGCTCCTCGACCAGGGGCACGATGTGGCGATAGATGAGCGGCTCGCCTCCGGCGATGCTCACGACCGGGACGTCCGACTGGTCGACCGCGTCGAGGCACTGCTCGAGCGTCAGTTGCTCGTGAATGGTGCTCTGGTACTCGCGGATCCTGCCGCAGCCGCTGCAGTGAAAATTGCAGGCATGCAGGGGCTCGAGCTGGAGGACGGTCGGAAACCGCTGGCCCATGAGCCGGTTCTTGATCATGTGCCTGGCCACCTTGCCCATCATCCCGGGAGGGAACTTGGCGCGGCCGGCGGGCTTGTATTGCTCGGCCGGGGGCTTGTCGAGGGTCGTGACCAACTGCGGCGTCTCCTGTAGCGAGAGCAGGCGATTCGAAAAGGGCCAGATGGCAGATATTTTAGAGAGTCAAGTAAAGTATAGCAGAACCTTTATTCGCCGGGTAGTCTTTTCTTAACGACGGTCCCACCCGTATTCCTCCCTGATGGAAGTTACCGGCAGTCACGGCGGGGTAGATCAGGCTCGTGTTCGAGCGATTCGAGGAAGACGCGGTACGGGCCATCCTCGCGGGCCGCGACGAGACCGCGCGCCTGGGACATCCGGCCGTCGGAACCGAGCATCTCCTCGTGGGCCTGGCCAGCACCGACGCGCGGGTAGCCAGGCTGATCGCCGATCAGGGCGGCTCGGTCGAAGCGCTGGTGCGAGCCCTGGTGGCGCTGGCCGGCCAGGCCAAGAGCCAGCGAACTTCCGATCTACCCTTCGGACCGGATGCTCAGCGCGCGATCGCCCAGTCGTGGGCGATCGCCGAGGAGTTCCACCACAGCACGATCGCCCCCGGGCACCTCCTGCTCGCCATCTTGAATCAAGGCCCCGAGGCCTCCCGGGCCTCGGCGCTGCTGCTGGCGGCTGGCCTCGACCCCACGGTGCTGGCCGGCGCCACGCGCAAGGCCCTGACCCCGGCGCCGCGCCCCAATGGCCGGGGCGGGTTCCACGAGGATGACCTGGAGCTCTCGACGTCTTACGGCCCGGTCACGCTCACGCTGCTCCGCAAGCCCGAGGCGGGGCCGGATGCGGCACGGGTCATCTCGCTGTCGGCCGACACCCTGCGCGGCCCCGAGGAGGTGCGAACCTTCCTGGCCGAACTCGATCGCCTTCTCGATGCCAGCGCCGGCGACGTTCACATCCGCTTCCTCAAGGACCTCTTCATCGGCCTGGGTAATCGCCTCGCGACTTACCTCGAGTCCGGCGCCCGCCCGACCCCCTGACGCCGATCCCATTGCCCTGCAAGCGAGGGTCGAGATAGACTCGGGCCATGATCCGAACGTGTCCTTCTTGCGGTAGATCCAACCGCATCCCCGAGAGCCATCTGGCCGACAGTGGTCGCTGCGGAGCCTGCAAGGCGACCCTGGGGCCGGCCAGCGAGCCCCTCGAGGTCGACGAGCCCACCTTCGACGCGATCGCCACTCAAGCCCGGGTTCCGATCCTGGTGGATTTCTGGGCCGCCTGGTGCGCCCCCTGCCGGATGGCGGCGCCCCACGTGGCCAAGACGGCGGCCGAGATGGCGGGCCGGGCTCTGGTCGTCAAGGTTGACACCGAACGCCATCCGCAGCTAGCGGCGCGATTTGGAGTCCAGGGCATCCCCAACTTCGTCGTGCTCAAGAATGGCAAGACGGTCTTCCAGCAGCCGGGCCTGGTCGACAGCCAGACCATGGTCGGCTGGCTGAGCAACGCCGGTTCCTGACCCGAAGCGCCGCTCTCCCTCGCAAGAAAGTCTTCTCTCCGGCTGCGCCGGCAGTGACTTGAAAGGGGCCCTTCGCCCCTCTCAAACTCGCCCCCCGCTGCGGGCAAGCTGCCGCGTAGCTTGGATCTCGAGGCGGGCAACTTGCCTGATTGAACGATGCCGTCCGCGCGAGCGAACGGGGCCGGGCTTCACCGGATGCGCGGCGGCGAGTACTCCTTGCAGACATCCAGCTTGGTGACGTAGGGGCCATTCCAGTCGCGATCGAAGATCCGGGTCAGCGTGCTGGCGGGTCCGCGCCCCTGCAAGAAGACCGAGGCGTCGACCGTGGTGTTGAAGTAACCCGATTCCCAGTTCCCCGTGCCGATGAAGGCCATCCGATCGTCTGCGACGGCGTACTTGGCGTGCTCGACCCGGGCGTAGGGAATGAAGCCCTGCGGGGCCGGTGGCAGGTGGCTGAACTTGACCGTGATGCCGGGCAGTACGGCCAGGCTCTTGAGGTAGGACTGCATCGGCTCGCGCAGGGCCCAGTCGGCCACGATGATGCGGACCTGAACCCCACGGGCCGCGGCATCCCGCAGCGCGGCATCGAGCGGTGCCCACCAGCCCTTGGGCCCGTAGTGATGGATCGCCGACAAGGTCATGACCTGTACGCGCAGCACATGGCGGCTGGCGTGGATCATGCGGAGCAGCGCCGTTTGCTCGGGGGTGACCCACGCGGGGATGAGCGCCGGTGGGCTGAAGGCCGGGAAGGCGACCACCGGATGATCGGTGGAGCGCCCTAGAATGACCGGATCCTCCATCGTCACCGGGGAGAACGTCGGAGGCACGACGGCCAGCTTGCGCGCCCTGGGCAGATCCGGATGCGCGGCGAGATGCCAGTCGAAATCGAACACGGCGGCAAACGTCTTGGCGAACCGCTCGTTGTCGATGCGAGCCCCGACCTCGTGGATCTGGTCCAGAGCGCGCCAGTCCCAGTTCTGACTGCCCACGAAGACGCTCTGACCGTCCACGATCATGTACTTGGCGTGCAGCACCCCGCCGGTCAACTTGTTGACGGGCAGCACGCGAACCGTGATGCCAGGGACCTTCTCGAGGCGATCGACCGCGGCCTTGTTCCAGGCGAGGAAGGTCTGGTCCACCAGAATCTGGACCTTGACGCCGGCGCGAGCTCGCGCCGCCAGCGCATCGAGAACCGGGGAGAGCTCGCTGTGCGGCTTGTCGGCGATGTAGAAGGCGGCGATGTCGATCTGGCGCCTGGCGCCCTGGATCATGGATAGCCAGACCGCCTGGGTCCGGGGAACTCCCGGCTCGCCGTAGCTCGTCGCCACGGGCACGCTCTCGACGATCTGCACACCCGGCGAGGGAGCCGCCTGGGCCCACCCGGCCGGAACCGCCGCCGCCAGGATCGTGCCAAGAACCAGGGTACGCAAACGCGAAAGAATCACGATACTTGCAACCTCGACAGAGCGCCAACGCCGGCAGGCAGCCGGATCAAGGCCATCCTACCCTACCGCCCGGTCGATCGCCAGGATGGCGTCCACGACCCTGCTCCCTCGCTGCGCTCGGGCGGTGACTCGAGGGCCCCCGGGCTCCATCCGAACCCTCTTCGGCTGCGGGCAAGCGGCTGCGCCGCCCGGCTCTCGAGGTAGCGAAGATCCCGCTTGAAAGAATGCCTTCCGCGGAACCGCTGGCGGCTCGCCAAAGAAAAACCGGACTGCCTGGCATCGAGCCACGCAATCCGGCATCAGTACCCCCTAGGGGATTCGAACCCCTGCTGCCGCCGTGAGAGGGCGGTGTCCTGGGCCTCTAGACGAAGGGGGCGAGGAATCGGAATGATAGCGTATCCGCCGAACGTCGTCAAATTCTCTCTCGGCTCCGGATCGCAATCCCGGGTCGAGCTTGTCGCCTGGACGGATGCCTGCCCGGCTGGCATGATCTCCGGAACGCTCGCCTGATCGGACGGGCGCATGCCCGGTCTCTGGCGCAGCCAGACGCACTGCGAGGAATCGAGAATGAAGACGCCCCTGCTCCCGCTCGCCACGATCGCCGCAATCATGATGACTGCCGGCTGCGTGCACCCACAGGCCATGCCCGCGCCAACCCCGACTCCCGCCCCGGCGATGACCCCGGTGCCGCAGGCGGTCCAGGTTCTCCCCACCGAGGCCCCGGCCGCACCGCCGGTGGAGATCACGCCCGCAGCGCCACCTCAGGTCATCAACGTGCCCCCCTCGCCCAGGGCCCGACCCACCCGCCGCCGCTATCTCTCCGGGATGGCCGGCACGCGCTATCGCGTTCGCCCTGGCGACAACCTCTGGGAGATCGCCAAGAGGGCGTATGGCAACCCCTGGCGCTGGCGCGGCATCTTCCACGCCAACCAGGGCCGGATCCACAACCCCGCTCTGATCTACCCGGGCCAGGTCTTCCACCTGCCCGCCGGCAGGCCCGTGGAGCACACCTGGCGCCCGACCAAGACGACCCGGCGCTACACCCGGACCGTCAAGCATCCGGCAGCCCGGCACCATGCCAAGGCGGTCAAGCGGACCGGCAAGCACCGGTAGTCCCTCGGATCGACATCGAGGCCGGCCGGGCGAATGCCCGGCCG
>JAJYIO010000143.1:0-2091 GCA_021790035.1 bacterium
CTACCGCCGCGGTCGCCAGGAGATGCCGGCTCGCGCCGAGGAGGCCGTCCACGCCGAGGAGGAAGGCATCGAGTTCGTCCTCCAGAGCAACCCCGTTCGCTACCTTGGCAACGACCAGGGATTCGTCTCGGGTATCGAGTGCGTCAAGATGGAGATGGGCGAACCCGACGCGTCAGGCCGCCGACGCCCGGTGGTGGTTCCCGGCAGCGAATTCACGCTCGAGATCGACCAGGCCATCCTGGCGGTCGGCACCACGCCCAATCCGATCCTCGCCCGCAGCACTCCCGGCCTCGAGACGCGCGGCAAGGGCGAGATCGTCGCCGACGAGAGCGGCGCCACCTCGCTCCCGGGCGTGTACGCCGGCGGCGACATCGTGACAGGTGCGGCCACCGTGATCACGGCCATGGGGGCCGGTCGCAAGGCGGCCACATCGATCGATCAATACCTGCGCGGCAAGCGCGGGGCGACGTCTCGGGTTCCCGAGGCGGAGGCCTCCGTGGCGCGATAGGGGTGACCCCGAGCGCTTTCAAGGAAATCCGATGGCCAGGCTGAACCTGTCGCCCGCGTGGCTTGCCGCTTGCCTGGTGGTTCTGGGCACGCTTCCGGCGCGGGCCGATTCGCTGCCCGTCATGCCGCCGGGCGACTGGCAACCCGTGCCCGAAATGCCAGCCAGCGAGATGCCCCCGACCCCTCCGCCCCCCGAAAACAGACTCAAGCTCGCACCGGTCCCGGCCCCCCGCTGGCACCTGTCTCCTTTCCAGTTCCCGTCGCAAGCGGGGATCGGGCCCCAGCTGGTGGTGGGCGGCCAGATCTTCTCCAACTTCCACGTTCCCACGTCTGGCTTCGAGCCCGAGGCCTTCGACCTCACGCGGGCGCGGATCTATGCCAACGGGATCTTCAACCGAACCTGGTCGGGACACGTCGTGGTCAATACCAAGGCGCTGACCTTCCTGGGCGCAGCGGGCAAGGCCGTGACCCAGCCGCATGACGCCCTCCTCAAGATGGCCTACCTGCAGGCGATGAACCTCTACCCCGGCAGCCGCGTACAGTTCGGCATGATCATTTCGCCCTGGTTCGAGTACGAGTCCGATGCATGGGGATACCGCATGCTGGGCTCCTTGCCGAGCTCGGGCGGCTTCACGCTCACGCCCGGTCCAGCACTGATGCCCTTCTACGATCTCGGCATGAGCCTCGAGGGCAGCCACGACGTCTTCGGCGTCCCGGGCTTTTTCGGTTATGACCTGGCCGTCACGAACGGCGAGGGCAACACCGGCACCGAGACCGACGGCCAGCTGGATTACGAGGGCCGCCTGACGTTACAGCCCGTGACCGGCCTCGAGTTCACCGGCATCGCGCACAAGGGCAATCCCGGGGGCTCCCAGCCCCCCTTCGAGCGCTACGCCGGCCTGGCCGTCGTCCGGGGCGGATGGGGGCGGCTGGTCGTCGAGGGCAACTGGTCGCACGACGAAGGCCTGGGCGGCATCGGCGACGGAAGGATCCTCGGGGGCTGGGCCGTGCTCAACCTGCCGTTCTTCCCTCTGCCCACGCGGCTCGTGCTGCGAGGGGACCGCATCGATGGCGGGCCGACGGCATCCGGAGCGATCGACCTCGATCCCGCCAGCGGCTATCGTTACGAGTCGATCGCCGGCATCGCATTCAAGCCGGTCCGGCAGGTCACGATCATGCTCGACAACGAGAACGCCGACTGGCGCCACGTGGACGGCACGGTCTACCGCAACACCGACCAGGTGGCCCTGCACACCCAGGTGGCGTTCTGAAGGCTGCGAGGCCTGTCGCATCGGACCCGTCGGCGCGACAGTAGGCCGGCTACCGGGAACCTCCTGGGGCCCGCCGCCCCGGCCAACTCCGGGTTCCTTGCCATTTGGGCCGAACCTACAGTATCTTCAAATTTCTTTTTCCGGGAATTGTAGCGAGATCGCCCCTGGATCGCGGTTCTCACAGCCATCACGAGGAGGAGCCGGCCATGCTTGACCACCCGAGGATGCCACGCAACGCCACGATCGCCGCTCTCGGGACGATCGTCCTGACGACGTTGACCGCCCCCGCCGCCCTGGCTGCGCCATCGGGCGC
>JAJYIO010000143.1:2101-6653 GCA_021790035.1 bacterium
CAGACTCCCGCGCAGGGGCTGGCTGCCGCATCCGCACCGATGGAGATGTCGATGATGCCGGGCAATGACCCGACGATGTCGAGCGGCGGCCCCATGATGGGGCGTCGGTGCCCGGATGGCAGAAGATGGGCGTTACCGCCTCGCCCGCGCCTCCGGGCCGTGGCCGAGATCGCCGACCTTCCCGGGTGGAACCTCTCAGGTGGCGCCAGCTCGCCAAACTTCCTCGCGCTCTCGCACGGCATGACCCGGCAGATCACCCCGTGGTTCAGCATGGGTGGCCAGGGCAACTTTCTGGTCCAGCTCAACTCGCCGCCCGCGGGCACGGGCAACTGGGTCGGAGGCTTCGGCGGCGTCGTGCCCCGGTTCGGTTTCGGCCTGGGGGCATTCCGTCTGGATGTGGGCGCACTGGTGGGCCTCGGCGGCCTCGTGCGCACGGCCAGGATCTCGGGCTTGAATGACGTCGCGCAGGCCAAGGCGCTGTGGGCCGTCGAGCCTCGCATCGAGCTCGGATTTCAGGGGTCGAGGGCGGGCCTGTCTCTCGTCGGAGGCTACCTCTTCACCTCGGATCCCAGCGACCTGCAGGGCGTCCTGATCGGGCTCAAGGGCACCTTCGGCATGCCACGCCCCTGGGATCGGTGGCACCATCACGGAGCCGACGGTGGCCATAGGTGTCCCGACCAGGACTGAGCGCAACGGACAACGTCCCGGGTCGTCGCCACCGGAAGGTGGTGGCTCAGGCGGTAGCTCCGCGACTGGCTCCTGGCAGGTCCCCTGCGAAGTGACGACGCTTGAAGAAGAGCGCCACGTGCACCAGCCCGATCATGACCGGGACCTCGACCAGAGGGCCAATCACGGCGGCGAAGGCCGCGCCGCTCTGGATACCGAAGGTCGCCACGGCAACGGCGATCGCGAGTTCGAAGTTGTTGGAGGCTGCGGTAAAGGACAGCGTCGCCGCCTGCTCGTAAGTCGTTCCGATCTTCCGCGACAGGAAGAACGAGACGAAGAACATCACCGAGAAGTAGAGGAGCAGGGGGATGGCGATGCGGACCGCATCCAGGGGCAGTTGCGTGATGGCCTGACCCTTGAGGGAGAACATCACCACGATCGTGAAGAGCAGCGCGGCCAGGGTGATCGGGCTGATGGCCGGGATGAACCTCTGGTCGTACCATTGCCTGCCTTTGATCGCCAGGAGCGAGAAGCGCGTCACGATGCCGGCGGCAAAGGGGATGCCGAGGTACACCAGGACGCTCCGGGCGATCTCGGCCATGGTGATGTCGACGGCGACGCCCTTGAGACCGAGCCACGTCGGAACGACGGTGATGAAGGCATAGGCAAAGGCCGAGTAGAACAGGATCTGGAACAGCGAGTTGAAGGCGACCAGCCCGGCACAGTACTCGGCGTCGCCCTGCGCCAGCTCGTTCCAGACGATGACCATCGCGATGCACCGCGCCAGGCCGATCATGACGAGGCCGATCATGTACTCTGGCCGGTCCCGCAAGAACAACACGGCGAGAGCGAACATCAAGATCGGTCCGATGACCCAGTTCTGTACGAGGGAGAGACCGAGGACCCGCACATCCCGGAATACCCGTCCCAGGTTTTCGTAACGGACCTTGGCCAGCGGTGGATACATCATCAAGATGAGACCCGCGGCGATCGGGATGGAGGTCGTGCCCACGCTGAACCGGTCGAGAAGGGGGACGACGCCGGGAAAAAGACTCCCCGCACCGATCCCAACCGCCATGGCCAGGAAGATCCAGACCGTCAAGAAACGATCGAGGAAGGCCAGACGACCGGCGGTCTCGCCGCCCCGTGCGGCCGCTGATTCGGTGTTCACGTCCTGGGCCTACCTCTCGAAGCAATCTCCGGCGATCCCTCGTGCGAACGGCACGACCGCACGAAGGAACCCGTTCAAACGGAAAACGGTCCGGGCGTCTTCGAGGTGCGACGAAGGCCGCGAGATCCCCTCGAAGATCAAGCTGGGGCGGCAGGATTCGAACCTGCGAATGTCGGCTCCAAAGGCCGATGCCTTACCGCTTGGCGACGCCCCACCGTCCGAATGCCGGGGTCGTGCTTGACGGCGAACGGCCCGGTCGAGGAGGGTAGGCATCATCCTATTCTCGGCCGCAACGCCCGTCAAGGTGCTGTCCGGGCCGGCGGTCGGCACGCCAGCGCGGTACAATGCCCTCAGCATGTCAACGTGTTTGCTCGATCTGATGCGACCGCCGCGATCGATCGACGTCCGCGACGACGTGGGCCGAGCCCGGCGCGCGTTGCAGGCCGCGGGGCTTCAGGCCCTGCCGGTCACGGTGGGCGATCGGGTGGTCGGCATGCTGTCCGAACGGGATCTCGTCGAACCGGTCCGCAGCGGGAGCGAGGCGAGCGTGGTTGGCGGGATGCTGGACTGGCAAGGCGAGTCCGCCGAGCCTCGCTTTGTCGTCAGCGGCGCGATGCGGGCCGAGGAGGCGCTCATGCGGGTCGCCGATCTGGATGTCCCGATCCTGGCCGTCACCGACCCGGGAGGCAAGCTCTGCGGCCTGGTGGCCCGGGGAGACCTGCTCGGGGCTGGCGCCCGGGACCTGCGCCCGGTGACCCTGGGCGGCCTGGCGACGCCGCTGGGCGTGTATCTCACGACCGGCAACGTGCGCGGCGGAGCGAGCGATCTCGGCCTGGTGCTCACCGGGGCCTCGCTGATGGGACTCAATCTCCTGGTCGCGGTCGGGCTCGATCTCGCCTCGGCGCGGATGCCCATCCTGGACGGGGATCTGGGGCTGGTGGCCTTCGTCGTCGCGTTCTTCGTCCTGATGCGCATCACGCCGCTGGCCCGGATCCATGCGGCCGAGCACCAGGTGGTACACGCCGTCGAGAGGGGCGAGGCGCTTTCGCTCGAGCGGGTGCGCCTGCAGCCGCGAGAACATCCGCGGTGCGGGACCAACCTCGCGGCCGTCGCCCTGGCCGCGCAGGCCATGCTCCCGAGGCTCCTGGCGGCCCCGGAGCTGGCGACCGCGGTGGCGATCGTCCTGTTCTTCACGTGGCGGGATCTGGGGCATTTTTTGCAACGCCACTTCACGACCCGCAAGGCAGCCGATCGCCACCTCCTCGGGGCGCTACGCTCGGCCGAGGTATTGCTGGCGAGGTACGGCGCCCGGCCGAACTATCGGGCGCCGCTATGGCGACGTCTCTGGAACACCGGAGTCGTGCAGATAGCCACGGGAGGGCTCATGGTATATTGGGCCTTCGAGGCTCTGGCGGCCTCGCGACTCTGATCGAGGTTTCATGCTTCCACTGGCGGCCCTGACCCAAAGAGGGTGTCGTGGGAACGAGGTGCGCACGGTTCTGTGGCCATGCCGATCCTAGCCGGCATCTTGCCGGTCGTCGGGATCGTCGCCTTGCTGGCGGTCCTGATCTTTCTGCACGAGGCCGGGCACTTCCTGGCTGCCAAATCCCTGGGCATCCCGGTCAAGCAGTTCGCCCTGGGCTTCGGGCCGGCCTTGTGGTCCATCCAGCGCCAGGAGACCCAGTACCGGATCAACGTGCTGCCGCTCGGGGGCTACTGCGCCTTCGCGGACGACCAGCAGCCTGACGCGGAGACCTCGACTCTCGAAGATCCGCGCAGGTACCTTCGCAACCGACCGCTCTGGGAGCGCGCCATAGTCGTTTCCGCGGGCGTGGCGGCCAACGCATTCCTGGCCTGGGTGGCGATCGCCGTGCAGGTCGCCGCGGTCGGCGTCCCCCACGAGCGGCCGCTCAACATCGCCAAGAATGGGATCGTCGTCAGCGCGGTCGTGGGCCAACCGGCCCGGGCGGCCGGCTTGAAGGGCGGCGATCGGGTCGTCGCCGTCGATGATCAGCCCTTGACCTCTATCGAGAACTTCCAGCGGGAGATCAGCTCCCATGCCGGCCAGACGGTGGAGTTGACGATCCAGCGCGACGATCCGGCGCCCACCCGCACGTTGCACCTCACGGCGCATCCCGCGGCCGATGGTCGGATCGGCGTGGCGATCGGTGAACCCATCGCGCTGTCGTTCACCCCCACGCACAACCCGCTCGTCATCGTCTCGACGGCAACCAGCCGAACCCTCGCACTGGGCGGTGCGATGGTGGACGGCTTGTGGTTGCTGGCCTCGCACCAGCTCCCGCTGTCCATGGTCGGCGGACCGATCGCCATCGTCCATCTGGGCGCCACGACGGTCCATACCTTCTACCAGTTCTGCCTCTTCGCCGCGATGATCAGCCTCGATCTTGCGATCATCAACTTCTTGCCGGTTCCCGGGCTCGACGGCGGGCACATCCTCTTCATCCTCATCGAGGCCATCGGCCGCAGGCCGGTTCCCCGCCGCGTGGAGGAATCCATCCTGCAGACGGGACTGGTCCTGCTCCTGGGACTGGGCATGCTGCTCATCGTCAAGGATATCGTCACGCTCGGCCACCTCTAGCCTGGACTATTCATGACCCGCTACTCGACCGTCGCATCTCGGCCCGCCTGCTTCGTTGCACCGCGGTCCGTCGGTCCTCACGTACTGTTCAAGTACGCTGCGTCCCTCGGGCCTGG
>JAJYIO010000144.1 GCA_021790035.1 bacterium
GATCTAAGGTCGGGAAGCTCTCGTTCTCGAGCAAGCAGGAACGTCAAGCCGAGAACTTCCGGCGCATGTTCCTCGCCATGGCCGAGGATCCTCGCGTGATCGTGGTCAAGCTGGCCGATCGCCTGCACAACATGCGCACGCTGCACCACATGACGGCGGACAAGCAGCGCGAGATCGCCCAGGAGACCCTCGATATCTTCGCCCCCATCGCCCATCGCCTGGGTATGGGGAAGATCAAGTGGGAGCTCGAGGACCTGTGCCTGCGCTACCTCCATCCGACGGAATTCCGCCAGATCCAGGAACTCGTCGCCGAGAATCGCGAAAAGCGCGAGGCCTACATCCAGGAGATCGTCTCGCGAATTCGTTCGGAGCTCGATTCGGCCGGTCTCGCGGGCGAGGTCTACGGGCGGCCCAAGCACTTTTACAGCATCTGGGTCAAGATGCAGAGCCAGAACAAGGATTTTCAGGACCTCTTCGACGTCACCGCGGTCCGCGTTCTGGTCGAGTCGATTCCTGACTGCTACCACGTCCTCGGCATCGTCCACAGCGTCTGGCGCCCCATTCCGGGCCGCTTCAAGGACTACATCGCGATGCCCAAGCCCAACCAGTACCAGTCCTTGCACACCAGCGTCGTGGGGCCGAGGGGTACGCCCTTCGAGATCCAGATCCGGACCCACGAGATGCACCGCGTGGCCGAACTCGGTATCGCCGCCCACTGGCGCTACAAGGACGGCGGAGCGACCTCGTCGGCCGACGAGAAGCTGACCTGGCTGCGCCAGTTCCTCGACTGGCAATCCGACATGCGCGACGCCGAGGAGTACCTCAACACGGTCAAGGAGGACCTCTTCAGCGATGAGGTCTTCGTCTTCACGCCCCGCGGCGACGTGCTCGACCTGCGGCGCGGGGCCACGCCGATCGATTTTGCCTACCGGGTCCACTCGAGCGTCGGCCATCGCTGCGTGGGCGCACGGGTCAACCAGCGCATCGTTCCGCTCGAGACCCCGCTCCAGAACGGCGACATCGTCGAGGTCGTGACCAGCAAGGTCGAGCGCCCGAGCCTCGACTGGCTTTCCTTCGTGGTCACCAGCACGGCCAAGCAGCGGATCCGCCAGTGGTTCAAGCGCCAGCGCCGCGAGGAGAACATCGCGCTGGGCCACGAGGCCCTCGAGCGCGAACTCGACCGCCTGCGCCTGGCCCACCTCAACAAGGCCGAGCATCTCCAGGAGATCGCCCCCAAGCTCAAGTTTGCCACCACCGACGACCTCTTCGCGGCGATCGGCTATGGCGAGAAGACGGCCGCCGCCGTGGCCCAGGCCCTGCGGGATGCCTTCGCCCCCAAGGAGCCCGAGCTGCCCCGCATGGCACCGGCGGCCGAGCCGCGGCACCGCAACGGCACGGGCATCCTGGTGGAGGGCGGCGCGGGCATGCTTCTCAGCCTGTCCCGCTGCTGCTCGCCGGTGCCCGGCGAGCCCATCGTCGGGGTCGTCACCCGGGGGCGGGGTATCAGCGTGCATTCGGCCGAATGCGTCAACCTCGAAGGCGTGGAACCCGGCCGCAAGGTCCAGGTCGACTGGGGCGAGGCCGAGAAGGCAGCCTTCCCGGTGGAGATCGCCGTCGAGGTCATCGATCGGGTGGGCCTGCTCAAGGACATCACGGCCAAGATGGCCGACCTCAAGATCAACATCCGCAACGTCGAGGTCCGGCCCGCTCGCGACAAGATCGTGGTCGTCCACCTGGTCATCGACGTCGCGGACCTGCCGCACCTGCAGCGGGTCCTGGCCGCGATCGGCCGCATCTCGGACGTCATCCGGGCCTATCGCCTGGCCAAGAGCCAGCGGGCCCGCAAGTAGCGACCCTATCTTCTGGCGAGAGAGGGATCAGCCTTCGGCGACGGCCTCGTCTTCGTCAACCTCGTCATCGATCGCCTCGTCGGGAGGCAAGAGCGGCTCGAGGGCCAGGGCTACCACGCGGCTCGAGGGATTGAGCATCAGCGCGTTGGTGGTGCCGCCCCGGGGGTTGGGGACCTGCCTGGGAACGAAGGTTCGCAGGTAGCACAGCAGGTTGATCCAGAAGTGAACCTGCTCGCCCGGCGTGGGGCCTGCGGGGCCCGCGCCCGTATCTGGTTCGGCGACCGCGGTCATCGAGGCCGCGTCTCCCGGCAAGCCCGCCGCGTCGGTCCCCTCGGAAACCGCGGGGTCACCGCATCGCGTTCCGAACGAGGGGCCCTCCCCGCCGGCATCGGACCCGGCGACCTCGGCTCCTGGCTCGACCGTCAAGACGCCGAACAGCCGCGCCACCTCTCGCTGGTATGTGCTGCGGGCGATCCACGCCCGGCCCCGGAGTTCTTCGTGCATCAAGCGGATCATGGCGTCGCGCCGGTCGAGGATCTCGTGGCAGCGGGGATGCTCGCGTTCGATGTAGACCTGGCTGGCCGGCGGCGCCGACAGCGGGATCGGCACCTCCTCGACTTCTTCCTCCCCCGTGGGGGCCAGAGGCTTGGCGACTCGCACCATCTGGGAGCCCTTGGCGGCGTCCAGGATCTCCTTGGCCTCGCGGCGAGCCTCGGCGGGTGGCCTGCCGTCCGAGGTCAGCTTGTCGGCGATGCGCTCGAGGAGCTTGCTGGCCGCCATCCAGGCGTGGCCGTGTTCGACCAGGTGGGCGTCGACCGCGCAGATGAGGAGTTCCTCGGGGCCCGAGTACGACCCCGCCGCCAGGTGCTTGACGATGAAGTGCTCCGGGTTGAGCCGCACGAGCTTGACCTTGATGGCGGGGTCCCGCTTGTGCGGGACCTCCTTGGTCAGCAGGACATTCGTCTCCTTGAGCCAGGAGAGCCAGTTGTGGACCCGGTCCAGGGCAAGATCCGGCAAGACCACCTGGAGCTGATCGCGCAGCTTGCTGAAGCTGGGGTTGAAAGGCCCCGTCAGCGTGTCTGCGAGGATCTTCAGGACGTTGTCAATGACGATGCGTGCCTCTTGCACGCGGGCCTGGTCCTCGGCCAGGCGGAAGCGCCGTATGGTCTTGGCCTCTCCCGTGTGGTGGTCGTTCAGCCGAACCTCCTCGCTGGTGAACAGCTCGGAATTGACGGCGTTCTTGAGCCACGTCTCCCGTTCCTCCTCGCTGAGGCCCACGAGGTTCTTCTGATTGAGGAAATCGAGGAACTTGGCGAACGTCACGAAGCCGAAGTTGTTGGCCTTCATGTAGTAATCGCAGTACACGACCAGCGCGTCCAGGTTGGACAGGGTGCCGGGCCGTTCGCGAAGCTCGACCGTCGGCGTCGGCTGGCGCCACTCGGGGGGAGCCGCCCCGGGTCGCGTGGGCGCCGGTCCGCGCAGGGTGAGTGGAGCGGACCGCGAGGTCTGCCGCACGGGAAACGACGCGGTCGAGCGCAGCAGATCGGCCAGCAGGTCGTCCAGGTGGGCGAATTCCGATCCGTACGTCTGCAGGGTGTGGTTGGTCGCCCCACGCACTCCCCAGAGGATGGCCCGCTTCTGATTGAACATCAGGCGCTGGACGATCGGCTGGTAGCCGCGATCGCCCGTCGCGATGATGTACGTCGAGATCTCCGGACGCCGGTTGATGAGGTCGTTGATCGCGTTCTGGATCTTGAGGTCGGCGTTGTTGGCACCGGTCAGGTTCAAGATCACGTCGAAGGTGAACTGGTTATAGGCCTGGGCGTGATGGCCAAATTCTGCCTTGGTCCAGTCCGCCACCGCGGCCCAGTACTCGAGTTCGCCCCAGTCGCGGCAATGATCCAGCAGGGCCTGAGCCAGGTCGGCGGCGAAGTCTTCCTGGACGATCGTCCCGCCATAGGCCTTGCGCAGGCTGAGCCAGATGTTCTCGTGATCGACGAATAGCGCGCAACGCACCGGGTTGGTCATGCTCACCAAAAAAAAGATCCCAAAAAACAGAGCTGACGGTCATTCTAACACAGCGCAGAGACGCCGCCGGCTTTGCACCTCGGAGCTTGACACGCCTGGCTCTACCGGGGCGAGAGCATCGGTCCACCGGGCAGAAACTTCGATTTTCCCTCGCTGCTCTCGGGCCATGACCCGGGGAACGGATGGTTCCATCGAACTCTCTGGGGCCAGGGCAGACGGATTCGCCATCAGACTCTTTGGGCGGCAGAGATTCAACATGCCAGGATGCCATTTCCGAAACGCCTGGCAGCGCCGCGCAGACGCTATACTTGAGCGACCCATCTCATGGATATCTTGCGGAGCCCTACAGGTTGAGCCTACATCCGTCGCTCGAACCGCTGCCGGGTTGGGACGGAGCCATTCCGCTCGACCGCGAACCCGACGGCCACTGGATCGTCGACCTCGATCCCCTGACCGATCCGATGCTTCTCTGGTCCGGCAAGGCCTCGGCCAGGCCCGTCGGTGGCCTGCCGCTGCAGCGCACCGAGATCGTGCCGGCCTCTCAGCTCGGCCGCATCGCCCGGAGGGCGCTGGGCCCGGATCGCGAGAATCGGGTGGAATGGTTCGAGCACGCCGACGGCTGGCGAAACCGGCTCATCAGCGGGGACTCGCTGCCGGTGATGGAGGCGCTGATGCGCCACGAGCGGATGGCCGGTGCGGTTCAGGCGGTCTACATGGACCCCCCCTACGGCATCAAGTACGACGCCAACTTCCAGCAACGCGTCGATCGCGCCCGCAACGACGCCGACGAGTCCAGCGACGACGTACTGACGATCAAGGCCTTTCGCGACACCTGGGTGCTGGGCATCCACTCCTACCTCTCGTACCTCCAGGAGAGGCTCTACCTGGCCCGAGAACTCCTGACGCCGAGCGGGTCGATCTTCGTGCAATCGGGTGATCGCAATGTCCACCTGGTTCGCAACGTCCTGGACGAGGTCTTCGGGGCGCGCAACTTCGTGGCGATCATCCCCTTCCGCAAGAAAACGATGCCGCTGGGGGCTCGGTACCTGGACGGGATGGTGGATTTCTTGGTGTGGTACGCCAAGGATCTGGACTCCCTCAAGTACCGCCAGCTCTACCTCGAGCAGGACATCCAGGGGGAGTTCCACTGGAAGGCGTACGAGACGTCGGACGGCCAGACTTGTCGGATGACGCCCGAGCAGCAATCCGATCACCGGCTGTTGCCCGCGGGCGCCCGCCCGTTTCGAATGGTTTCGATGAAAGCGCCCGGCTACTCGGCCGCCAACGACTTCGAGATCGAGCTCGGCGGCACGCGGTACCCGCCTCCCCGGGGAGGCTCGTGGATCACCGGCCCCGAGGGAATCGCCCGCCTCAAGGCCGCCGGGAGGCTGGCCCTGGATGGCAGGACCGTGTCCTTCAAGCTCTTCTTCGACGACTTTCCGCTGGCCAAGCTGACCAATCTCTGGTCGGACACCGTCGGGGCCTTCGACAAGGCCTACGTCGTCCAGACCAGCGAGGAGGTCGTTCGGCGGTGTCTCTTGATGTCCACCGATCCCGGCGACCTCGTGCTGGACCCCACGTGCGGCTCGGGGACGACGGCCATGTGCGCCGAGCGCTGGGGGCGCCGGTGGATCGCCTGCGATACCTCCCGGGTGGCGATCCATGTGGCACGCCGACGCCTGCTCGGAGCCGCCTTCGATCCCTTCGTCCTGCGAGGCTCCACGCCCGCCGACGGCTTCGCCTTGAGGGCCATCGAGCGGCGGACCCTGCGCACGATCGCCGGCGGCCTCGAGCCCGAGCGGATCGAGCTCGTCGATCGCCCGGCCGTCAAGAAGGGCGTCGTGCGCGTGACGGGGCCCTTCGAACTCGATGCCGTCGGGCGCTATGCCGAGGCCGACTGGCACGCCTCGGTCCAGACGGGCGAAGGGCTCGAGAACTACGTCGAGGTTCTGTGCCGCCTCTATGCCCCCGACGCGCGGACCGAAGTCTTCGGTCTGGTCCACGCGGTCTTCGAGACCGACGGCCGGATGTCGGCTCTCTCGGTCGGTCCGCTCGCGGGACGGGTGACGGCCAGCCAGGTCGAGGATGCCGTGCAGGATGCCCGTATGCTGGGCATCTCGGAGGTGCACGTTCTCGGCTGGGCCTTCGATGCCAACCTCGGCGCGACCATCGACCGCCTGTCCACGGATGGCGCCGATTCCGGGACCGCGGTTCGCCTCGTCGCCATCCGACCCGATGCCCTGGCCCGGGGGTTGAAGCCGGATGCCAGGGACCGGCTCTTCGCCCCCCAGGGCACCCCCGAGGTCGAGCTCGAGGAATTGCCGGATGGAAGGCTCCAGGTGCGACTCCTCGGGGTGTCGGTCCCGGATCGCCAGACCGGCGAGACCGTCGCGCACGCGGTCGGCTCTGGCTACATCGCGGCCTGGTACCTCGACGAGGCGTTCGACGGCGACTGCTTCGTGGATTCACAGATCTTCCTCGATCTCTCGCGCACGCCCAACCTCAGGGCCTTGCTCAAGGTGGACGTGGACCCGGAGGAGTTCCAGCTGCAGGCATTCTCCCGCCCCTTCCAGCGACCCGTGACGGGCCGCGTCGCAGTCAAGACCACCGACGTTTACGGCAACGAATCGACGGTCGTCCTGCCAGCTGCCGGATGAGTTGCCCATCGGCTGCGCCGACACTCTCGAATGAAACGCCACCTGCCGAGCGGGGCTACGCAGCAGCTTGCCCGCAGCGGGGGGTAGTTTGCGGGGGGCAAGGCCCCC
>JAJYIO010000145.1 GCA_021790035.1 bacterium
GATACCCGATCTTCGCCTCTTGCATCCGTGCCATCAGGCGGTTGGCGGCGGCCAGGTCGCCGACATCGATCGCCAGCATTCCGCCCAGCCCGAATCCCGGGTTGGCCAGGCGCGACAGCAACTCGTGCTGGGGGTGGCTCGGCAGGCCCGGATAGTAGACCTTGAGGCCCATCTCCTCGAGCCGCCTGGCCAGGTGCAGGGCGTTTTCCGAGTGCTTCTGCATGCGAATGTGCAGGCTGTGCAGGTTCTTGTGAATGCTGGCCGAGCGATAGCTGTCGAGCACCGGGCCCAGAAGCATGCAAGCCCCTGAATTGATGTCGGTGAGCTCGTGGATGAAGGCGTCGTCCGCGCAGATGCAGCCAGCCACGCAGTCACTGGTGCCGTTGATGAACTTGGTCATGCTGTGAACGACGACGTCGGCGCCGAGCTTCAGGGGCGAAAGAATCATCGGGGAGAACGTGTTATCCACGACCAGCTTCGCTCCCCGTGCGTGCGCGATCTCGGAGAGTCGAGGAATGTCGACGATCTCGAGGAGCGGATTGCTCATGGATTCGCAGTAGACGGCTCGGGTCCGGTCCGTCATCGCCCCGATGACCTGCTCGGGATCGAGCATGTCGACGAATCGCACCGTGATGCCGAGCCGGGGCAAGAAGTTCTTGAAGAAGGCGTACGTTCCGCCATAGATCGTCCGGTTGGAAACGACCTCGTCCCCCGCATGGCAGAGCTGCAAGATGGTGCTGCTGATGGCAGCCATTCCCGAAGCGGTGACCTGGGCGGCCTCGGATCCCTCGAGCGCCGAAAGGGCCTGGGACAGAACCTTGTTGATGGGATTCCAGTGACGCGAATACAGGAAGCACCCCTCGATCTCGTGGGAGAACACCTCGCTCATCGTGTCGGGGGAGAGGAAGGTGAAGGTCGATGAGTCCGTGATGGACGGGTTGACGTCCCCGAACTCGCCGAAGACCAGCAGATCCTGGATCCGGCTGCTGGGATCGTTGCCGGCGCCGGGGATCGGGTGGCCGTCGGGGTTGGACGTCATCGGACGACTCCTTGAGTTCACAGGGCGCGTCACCGCGCCATCGCTAGAAGGCGGCCAGCGGACCCGTCTCGGGCGCAAACTCTTTTGACAGGCGCCAAACGGCGCCCTCGGGACTCACTTCGCCGGGGGCATCATAGCAGATGGCCTTAAAATGAGTTGTTTACCGGAGGTGGCCCACCTGGCCCGCCCGATCGTCTGGTGACGAGTCCCCTCGCTTCGAACCCAAAGGAGATCCCCATGTCGCCCAAGGCTGTGATCCTGTTGAGCGGAGGACTCGACTCGACGACCACCCTGGCCATCGCCCGGCAAGAAGGCTACGTGCCGTATGCCCTGAGCTTCCGATACGGCCAGCGGCACGAGGGGGAGATCGCCGCTGCCCGCGCGGTGGCGGCGGCCCTCGGGGTCGCAGAGCACGTGGTGGCGGATATCGATCTGCGGGTATTCGGGGGCTCGGCCTTGACCAGCGATCTGGCGGTGCCCAAGGATCGCGCCGAGGAGGAGATCGGAGCGGGCATTCCCGTGACGTATGTCCCGGCGCGGAACGCGATCTTCCTGTCCTTCGGGATGGCGTGGGCCGAGGTTCTGGGCGCCCAGGACCTCTTCATCGGGGTCAATGCGGTCGATTACAGCGGCTATCCGGATTGCCGGCCGGAGTTCCTCGAGGCGTTCGAGAACATGGCGCATCTGGCCACACGCGCGGGGATCGAGGGCCATCGGCTGCGGATCCACGCTCCGCTGATGAGCCTCTCCAAGGCGCAGATCATCGCCCGCGGCCTCGATTTGGGAGTCGACTACCGCCTGACCCGGACCTGCTACGAACCGGCCGCGGATGGTTCGGCGTGCGGCCACTGCGATGCGTGCCAGCTTCGACTCAAGGGATTCGCCGACCTGGGTCTGGCCGACCCGGCTCCCTATTCGGTCCTGCCGCCGGCCTGACGGGCGCTCGCGTTCAGGCCCAGCCGGTCGGAACGGTCCCGGAGAGGAAGCCGCTGATCCGGGGGTCGGAAGAGGCCTTGAGCTCGTCCGGCGTACCTTCGCCGAGCACCGATCCCGCCAGGAGCATCACGATCCGATCGGCGGTCCGGAAGATGGTGGAGAGCTGGTGGGTGACCACGATCGAGGTGGCGCCCGTCTGCTTGGCCACCGAGACGATGAGATCCTCGATCACCGTGGACGTGATGGGATCGAGGCCGGTCGTGGGCTCATCGTAGAGCACCATGCCGGGATCCCGGGCGATCGCCCGGGCGATCGCGACCCGCTTCTGCATGCCGCCCGACAGCTCGCTCGGCCGCAGGTGGCCCTGTCCGGCCAGTCCGACCAGCCGGAGCTTGTCCTCGGCGATCCGATCGATCTCTTCCCGGGTCAGCTTGGTGTGTTCCTGCAGCGCGAATCCGACGTTGCGGCCGATGGACATCGAGTCGAACAGGGCACCTGACTGGAAGACCATGCCGATCCGCTCCCGGTAGGCCAGCCAGTCGGGCTCCTGGAACATCGCCAGGTCCTGGTCGTCGACCAGCACGCGACCGGCATCTGGCTTCTGCAGGCCCAGGAGCAGGCGCAAGATGGTGCTCTTGCCGCAGCCCGAGGGACCGATGACGACCGTGATCTTGCCCGGCTCAAAGGCGATGTCGACGCCCTCGAGCACTCGCTTGGGACCGAAGCGCTTCTCGACCCCGACGAGCTGGACCTGCATGGACATGAAAGAGCGTTACTCGGACTTTCTTGCCATCTCGACCGGTCGACCAGGCAACTCAGTTCGCCCCGGCGCCAGGAAAGAGGACCGACGAGAGGAAGTAGTTGGAGATGAAGATCGTGATGAGGGAGATGACCACGGCCGACGTGGTAGCTGCGCCCACCCCCTCGGCGCCTCCGCGCGTGTTCATCCCCTTGTGGCTCCCGACGATCGCCACGACCAGCCCGAAGATCGCCGCCTTGAGAAGACCCTTGGCCACGTCGTCCGGTCCGATGAGCGAGCGCACGGATTCGGTGTACACCGCCGGGCTGACTCCCTTGAGGTAGACCGCGATGCAGTAGCCACCGACGATCCCCGCGACATCCGAGAGAAAGGCCAGCAGCGGCAGCATCGTGACACAGGCCAGGAGCCTCGGCAGGACCAGGAACCGCAGCGGATCGGAGGCCAGCGATACCAGGGCGTCGATCTGCTCGGTGACCTTCATCGTGCCCAGCTCGGCGGCAATGGCGGCGCTGACCCGACCGGCGAACACCACGCCCGTCAGGGTCGGGCCGAGCTCGCGGACGATGGTCAGAGCCGCGGCCCCGCCGATGACGCTGGTCGCACCGTAGTGGATGAACTCGTTGGCGGTCTCGAGGGTGAAAACCATGCCCACCGACGCCGCGGTCAAGAGGGCTATGGGCAGGCTATCCACGCCGATGAAGGCCATCTGGGCCAGGGTATTGCGCCAGTGGATGCGGCCCCTCACCAGGAGCCGCAAGGTCCGCAAGGTGAAGAAAGTGTATTCGCCGATGGCCTCGAAAAAGCCGAGGACCGGCTCTCCGACCGACGCAAACGGGTTCATGTGCGGGCGATCGTACCACGCGCGACGGCCGCGGCCTGCGTGTCTCGCGGTTCGCCGAGGGCCGGAGGGCCGGCGAGCTGGCTCGCGGGCCGCAGGCCCGCGAAGGTTCCCGCCAGGATGTCGCGACGGGCCTCCTCGGCGACTCGCACCAGGAAGCGAATGTTGTGGATCGAAAGCAGGGTGTGCGAGAGATACTCGCCGGCCCGCGCGAGGTGGTGAAGGTAGCGCAGGTCATAGCGCTGACAGGTCGCGCAGTCGCATGTCGCATCGATCGGCGAGGGATCCTCCCGGAATCGGGCGTTGGTGACGTGGATGCGCCCGCCCCGCGTCCACACCGTGCCGTGGCGGGCCATCCGGGTGGGGTTGACGCAATCGAACATGTCGATCCCGAATCCTATCGCCGACAGCAGATCCTCGGGGGTTCCCACGCCCATCAGGTATCGCGGCTTGGCCTCGGGCAGCAGGGGCACGGTGAATTCGAGGGTCCGATCCATCTCGGCGCGGGACTCGCCGACCGACAGGCCGCCGATCGCATAACCGGGAAAGTCCATCGCCACCAGGGCCTCGGCCGAACGGGATCGCTCGTGCGGGTCGGTCCCCCCCTGCACGATCCCGAAGAGCGCCTGATCGTCCCTAACGTGGGCCGCCTTGCAGGCCTCGGCCCAGCGCGTGGTGCGATCGACCGCACGCCGCACCTGCTCGGGAGTAGAAGGCAGGCGCACGCACTCGTCGAAGGCCATGATGAAGTCGGCACCGAGCTGGTTCTGGATGGCCATCGATTCCTTGGGACCGAGGAAGTGCCGGGAACCGTCGATGGGTGACTTGAACCAAACCCCGTCGTCGGTGATCCGCCGCAGATCGGCCAGGGAAAATACCTGGAATCCGCCCGAGTCGGTCAGGATGGCGCGCGGCCAGCGCATGAAGGCGTGCAGGCCGCCTGCCCGTGCCACGACGTCCGCGCCGGGCCGCAACATGCAGTGAAACGCGTTGGCCAGCACCACCCGAGCCCCGGTGCCCGCCACCTGATCGGACGTCACGGCCTTCACCGCAGCCTGGGTGCCAACCGGCATGAAGGTGGGCGTGAGGATCTCCCCGTGGGGGGTGATGAGACGACCAGCGCGGGCCCGGCCGCAGCTGGCCTCGACGACGAAATGCATCTTCCTATGGTATCAAGGCCAGACGCCCCGCGCCCCTTTTCGGCCCCCCTCGAAGGGGTTCCCGCCGAGCGTCAGCGAGCCTGCCGGGTTTGCTGGCCGGCCGCCTGGCGAGCCGTCTCGACGGTCTTGGCGAGCTGCTGCTCGTCGTAGGCCTTCTGCTCACTGAGCTTGGCGTCGGCTACCTGCTGGGCGTGCTGCTTCTCCCACTGCTTGTTGGCTGCCTTGTCACGCTTGGCGATCTCTTGATCGAGGCTGGTCTCGTGCTGGTTGAACTCCGAGATGGTGCTCTGGACCCAGCGTGTGAGGGCGTTGACCACGGACTTGATCGAGTGGAGCACGAAGTCGGCTGCCGCCTTGATCCCGGACCAGACGGCCTTGCCGATTCCTGCGACGGCCCGCCAGGCTCCCGACGCCACCGACCGGATGGTCGTCCCCGCGTGCTGCAGGCCATGCCAGACGGCCCCTGCCGCACCGGAAATGCCGTGTCCCACGGCCTGCGCCGCGACCTTGACGGCGCCGAACGTCGATACCGCGCCGTCCCGGACCAGGCCCACGGCGGTGGCGGGGGCGTGGACGATGAAGTGCCCCACCGACGCGATGCTTGACGTGAAGCTCGACCACCAGGAGTGGTGGGTCGGCCGAACCGGAGCCGCGCCGCTGCGGTGATAGGTGCTGTCGTAGCGGCCATTGACGAGGCCCGAGACCGCCTGCAAAGAGCTGGTCAGGGCGCGCTTCCAGACCGGAGCCGTACCCCGTTGCGATTCGTTGACGCTCTTCGTGGCTTGCGACATCGATCAGACCCTTCCAGGTCTTCATACCCTCCGAACGGCCCGGGCTTGCTTGGAGATGTCAAGAACGCCAGCAACGGCGCCGCGCGAAGGGGATCGTGCCGTCAGTACCAGGTGTGGAACCAGATGTGAGAGGAATAGTACCGCCAGGTGATGGGAATGGCTGCGAGAATCGGATAGAAGAAGGCGAATGCGGCCGCAACGACGACGAGATAGCCCAGGCCGACCTTGTAGCCATTGGCAGCCGTCTGCCACTCCGCAACGGGCTCCTGGCCGCCCTCCGGGCCCACGAAGAAGCGCACGAGGGGACCGGCGGTCGGAGGCAAGGAGTCGGGTCGGGCCATTTGCAGGAGGCGATCGACGACCGAGGCGATACCGATGGCCAGGAATGGGATCGCATCGAACATGTAGTGCATGAAGACGAGCTTGCGCGGCTCCACGCCCCACACCAGCCACATGCCGATCCCGAAAGCCGCCAGGAATCCCGCCCGCAGATCGCGCTTGCCGATGAACAGATACAGCAGCAGCGTCATGATCGGGAGGTAGAGCCACCAGATCGCGGGATTGCCGATGGCGTCGATCCCGGATACGGTGCCGTTCTTCCAGTCGTGGAAGTAGTACCAGGTCGGTCGGACCATCAAAGGCCAGGTGTACCAGGCCGAGGCGTAGTTGTGGGTTGCCTTCATGTCGGCGTGGTAGTGGTACATCGTGGCCTGTAGCTGCACGACTTCCATCAGGCTGTGGCCCTGCAGCATCCAGGGGATGTAGCTGGCGATGTACAAGAGGACCGGGATGACGACGAACGTCACCGCCAGCAAGGCTGCGTAGGAGGCGTGCTGGCCGAGCGTCATCCGCTGGCGCCGGCGCCAGGCCCAGTCGAGCAGGACGACGATGAGGCCGATGCCCCAGGCAAAGACGCCGGACCAGCGACTGGCCATCGCCAGGCCGATGCCGACGGCCCAGAGGAAGAGCCAGGCCTCGGGCGCCGCGGCACGCGCCGGTACCGCGGGCCCGGTGGAAGTCGCCTCGTCAGAAGCGTCGACAGGTCCGGGCAGGGCCGCAACGGGAGCCGTGCCGTGCCGGTACCAGCCCGGGTGG
This sequence comes from bacterium, assembly GCA_021790035.1. Taxonomy (GTDB): domain Bacteria; phylum Cyanobacteriota; class Sericytochromatia; order S15B-MN24; family VGJW01; genus JAJXWQ01. The sequence continues at coordinate 6,620 of JAJYIO010000145.1, forward strand.
CGCGCGCGATCCCTCGAGAGGAA
>JAJYIO010000146.1 GCA_021790035.1 bacterium
GTCCGCGAGACCGCCGGGGCGAGGGTTCTATCCTTTTTTGCTGCGCTCGGGCAGTGACTCGAGGGAACCCGCTTGGTCCCGAAGCACAGCAACTTTCGGCGCGGCTGCTCTTTCAGCGCGGGCAGGCGAGGTTCAGGATGCCGTGTGGGAGGTGCATGGCATGGCCCGACGCAGGCGACGCCCGCGCAAGATGCGGACCTGGCTCAGGACCACCCTGGCGGGTCTGGTCGGCGTCTCTCTCGGAACCATCGGCGGCGCCGTCGCCGGCTCCCTGGCGCGACCGGCCCCCGCGCCGGTGGCGCCGACTCCCGTGCACACGGCGGCAAAGCCCGCCGCACCGAGCTTGTCACGGGGACTGACCATTCTTGCGATGGGCGTGGATGCCACCGGCAACGACGGCCGGGCCAGCCTCGACGGCAACACGGACACGATGATGTTGCTGCGCCTCTCTCCCGCCGAGCACGAGATCTTCGTCTTCTCGATTCCGCGGGACACGCGCGTGCCGATTCCCGGCCACGGCATCTTCAAGATCAACGCCGCGTGCGAGTGGGGCGGGCCCCGGTCAGCCGCCCGGGTGGTGTCGCGGCTGCTGCACGTTTCGATCGACCGCTACGTGCTGATCTCGCTCGACGGTTTGCGGGAGGCGATCGACGCGATCGGCGGCGTGAACGTGACGGTTCCCAAGCGGCTCGACTATGACGACAGGACAGGCCGCCTGCACATCCACCTGCGGGCTGGCTACCAGCACCTCGACGGCCGGCAGGTCGAGGGCCTGCTGCGCTTCCGGCACGATCGCAATGGCACGGACATCGCCCGCGTCTTTCGCCAGCAACAGTTCCTGGCGCAGGTCGCGCCGCAGCTCTTCAGTCCTTCGGGTGCGATGCACCTGCCCTGGTTGTGGCGGATCGTCAGCCGCCATGCTCGCACCGACCTGACGCCCCAGGAGATCCTCGAGATCGCCCGCTGGGTGCCTCACCTCGACCCGGGGCACGATTTCCAGATGGCGATGCTGCACGGCGATTACCGCACCATCGACCGCTACTGCTACTGGGTGGCCCGGCCCGCGCTGTCCGCAACCTTCCTCGATCGCCACTTCGGCGCCACCCTGCCCCTGCCACGGGTTCCGGTCGTGGTCCGGCGCCCCACCGCGCCGCAGGTGGCCCTGGGGGGCTCGAACAACGCGGCCGACGCGCCCTTCAAGTAGAGGCCTAGCGCGTGGGCGCCGGAAAGGCCCCGGGATGCGATCAATCCAGGTAGAAGCTGGTGACTACCTTGTGCTTTTCCTGGGCGTACTTGACCGACTCCATCAGCGTCGTGCTGCTGTGGTACAGGAAGCAGATGAGCTGCTGGCAGCTATCGATGATCTCCTGGTTGCACATCTGAGAGGCTTGAGCCAGCGTCAAGAGGCGGCGCTCCGAGTGCTCGCGCACCGTGGGAAGGGCCTGCAGGATCTCCTGGCTCTCGCCAGACTGCTGCGACAGCGTCTGCGGCAAGATGACGACCAGGTTACCCGGATTGGCGCGCTGGACGCCCTTGATGACGGCGGAGTTGGTGCCGGCGGCGCCGCTGGTGATGATGGTGTTGCCGGTCAGCGCCATGGCGTAGGCCAGGAGCTCGATGAGCTGCTGGTGCGTCAACGAGATGTGTCGCGTCCCCAGGATGGCGATCTTCTTAGAGCCCGAAGACTGGATGGTCTGGAGCTCCGCCATGAAGGCGTCGACGGTTGCTGGAATGTGGGTCGTGTCCATTTGCCCGCACTTTGCAAGATGCTGTCGTTCGGCCCTGGTTGTGAGGCGTCCCGCGGAATCGTAAGATGCCCAGGGGGGACGGCTTGGAAAGCTCACCCCTCGTTACGGCCAATCCTAGCATGAGCCTTTCTTCGAGTCGAATGATCGCCCTGAATCCCTCGCAACAACGTGCCGTCGACCACCCCGGCGGGCCGCTCCTCGTGCTGGCTGGCGCCGGATCCGGCAAGACGCGCGTCCTCACCGAGCGGGCTGCTCGCATCCTCAGCTCGGGCGAGGCCCGACCGTGGGAGCTGATGGCGGTCACGTTCACCAACAAGGCGGCGCGCGAGCTCAAGGACCGCCTGCTGACGCGTCTGTTCCCCGGATCCGACCCGGGCTCGCCACCCAAGGATTTCCGCGGGCTCTGGATCGGCACCTTCCACAGCCTGTGCGCACGGCTGCTGAGGATCGAGGCGGCGAGCTTGCCGGCACCCTTCTCGGCGGGCTTTTCGATCTACGACGAGGACGATCAGCAGCGCACCGTGAAGGCCGTGCTGGCCGATCTCGAGATCGATCCCAAGCACCTTCCGCCTCGCCTGGCGCTCTCGCGGATCTCGCACGCCAAGAGTCGCCTCAAGGATCCCGACCAGCTGGCGCAAGAGGCCCGCCGGGCCGAAGACGACGAGATCGCCGAGGTCTACCAGCGCTACCAGGATCAGCTGGCCGCCCAGAATGCCCTCGACTACGACGACCTGCTTCTCTTGCCTTCGCGGATGTTCGCAGAGCACCCCGAGGTGCTGGCCCGGTGGCAGGATCGCTTCTTCCACGTGATGGTCGACGAATACCAGGACACCAATCGCGCCCAGTATCGCCTGCTGCAGCAGCTCGCAGACCTGCACCGCAACCTCACCGCGGTGGGCGATGTGGACCAGAGCATCTACTCGTTTCGAGCCGCGGATTATCGCATCCTGCTGCAGTTCGAGATCGACTATCCCGACGCCACGCGCATCGTGCTCGAGGAGAATTACCGTTCCCTGTCGCCGATCCTCGAGGTCGCCAACAAGGTGATTGCCCACAACGACCAGCGCTATTCCAAGAACCTCGTCGGCACCCGGCCGGGCGGAGATCCGGTCTGCCTGCACTGTGCCTCGGACGAGCGGGACGAGGCCAACTGGATCGCCGACCAGATCCAGGCGCTCGAGCGCCCCCTGTCCGACGTCGCGATCCTCTATCGCACGCACGCCCAGTCGAGGGTGCTCGAGGACACGCTGGTGGCCCGCGCCTTGCCCTACCGGCTGATCGGTGGGCCCAAGTTCTTCGATCGCAAGGAGATTCGCGACGTCGTGGCCTACCTGCGCCTCGTCGTCAATCCCCGTGATGACGCGGCTTTCGTTCGCATCGTCAATGTCCCGCGGCGGGGGATCGGACAGTCGACGCTCGACCAGCTCCGCGCTCGCGCCCTGGCCACCGACTCGGGCATGCTCGGAGTCATCGCCAGCTCCCAGATGGAAGGCCTCAAGCTGGCGGCCACGCGCAAGCTCTCGGATTTCGCTCGTCTCATGGCCGACATCTCGATCGCCATCCGGGAACTGGCTCCCGACCAGGCCCTGGATCGCGTGCTCGATCTGAGTGGCTATCGCCAGATGCTCGAAGACGACAAGGAGCCCGAAGCCGCCACCCGCCTCGAGAACGTGCTCGAACTTCGAACCCTGGCCGAGGTCCTGCGCGAGACGGGCGAGGCCGCCACCCTCGACGAGTTCCTGACGCGCCTGCCCTTGCAGGGAGCCGAGGATAACCCGCAGGCGGGAGACCCGGCCCTGTGGCCGGAGCCGGGCGAGTCGGGCTCCCTTCAGGGCCGCCTTACGCTCATGACGCTGCATTCGGCCAAGGGTCTCGAGTTTCCCGTCGTCTTCCTGGCGGGGATCGAGGAAGGCGTCTTTCCCCACCAGCGCTCGGTCGACGATCCCAACGCGATCGAGGAGGAGCGCCGCCTCTGCTACGTCGGCGTCACCCGGGCCCGGGATCGCCTCTTCCTCTCCCATGCCGAGCGCCGCCACCTGGCGGGAAGCACTCGCTACAACGCCCCGTCGCGATTCCTGTCCGAGATGCCGCTGGATCGGATGACGCGCACCGAATCCCCGCACCTGGTGCGCAACATCCGCGCCCGGGCCGCGCGCCAGGACCTCGAAGCGGCGGTCAGCTGGTCGACCGACGAGGGCTTCGAGGCGCAGACGCTGTGGTCGAGCCGACGCCAGGTCAACCGTTTTCGGCGGTCGACAGAGGAGGTCGAGGCCCTCGAATGGACGCAGGATCTCGATGCGGAGCCGTCCGCGGCGTCACGGGCAGCGATCCCCGCGTTTGCCGTGGGCGACGCGGTCCGGCACCCGGTCCTGGGTCGCGGCAAGGTCGTCGAGTGCATTCCGGACCGCCGCGGGGCTTTCACCTTGATCGTCGAGTTCGAGAGTGCCGGCCGCAAGGAGCTGGATCCGGCCTTTTCGCGCCTGTCCAAGGTCTGATGGCTGCCGGTGGCCGCGCCCAGCGCGGCAGTGGCATCGCCATGGCCAGGTCTGGCTGAAGCGAGTCTAGAAGTGGAACAGCCCGAGGAAGCTCCGCCTGGCCTCGGGTGAAGATTTCTTTTTCTTCTGGCCGCTGAAGACGGTGTCGACCTCGTCGAGGATCTCGGGCTTGATCTTGTGGTGGCGCAGGACGGAAAACGCCCGCGTGACCTGCTTTTCGAAGTGCTCGTTGGAATCGGAGAGCCGGCCCGCCAGCGACTTGGCGATCTTGAGCAACGCCCGGGGATCGTGCGCCATCAGCGAATCAAAATCTTTGTAGACCGTGAACCGGCACGGCGTGATGGCCTTGACCTTGGCGGACCGAGGCTTGCGGAGCAAAGCCCCGACCTCTCCCAGGAACACGCCTGGCCCCTCGAGCGACGCGAGCTTCTCGTTGCCGACGAAGATATCGACCGTGCCCTCCTCCAGGATCAGCAGGTCATAGCTCTCCTCGCCCTCCTGGAACACGACCTTGCCGGGCTTGCAATCCCACTGACTGGGCGGCGTGATGGCGGGCGAAGCGACCGATGGAGCATCCGGGGTGGGCGCAGCAGGCCTGGCTGGCAGGCTCGGGGGCGGCACCGGTCTGGCGTCGGGCATGCGGTCCATCTCCTGTGGTGGCAGTCGTTTCCCCTTGTACCACAACCAGCCTGGCCTTTCCCACCCGGCCGACACCGCGTCGGGATTGGCGGAGTGGCGAGCCGGCCAGGCACCTTGCCGGAGCGTGCATCCGGGGGGCTCGCCCCTTGCGCTCGGATCCCCGTTCCGGTGTAAAATGGGCCCTTACCCTCCAGATGCGTGTCCCGTGAGCTCGACGACGAGCAGCCGCGCCTCGTCGTGAAACAGGGGCGGGACCCCGAGCGCACCCCACCCGGGAGGTGGTGTACTTGGCCAAAGATCCGCCTGGCGCGGGAACTTCGAAGGAAATCAACCTGACGATCCCCATGCTTCCCAACATGGAGATCGCCGCCACGCAGACAGCCGAGGCGGTTGCTCGCTTCATGGAATTCGATCCCGATCAGATCGATGCGGTCAAGATCGCCCTGATCGAGGCGTGCATCAACGCGTTCGAGTACTCGAACAGCTCGGAAGGCCAAGTCTACATCAAGTTCATCATGAATCCGGAAGATCTCGTGGTCGAGATCCGGGACCACGGTCAGGGATTCGATCCCGAACATCCCGCAGCCCTCCCCAAGAAGCACCGAGGCAAGGGTCTGACCATCATGAGGGGCCTGATGGACAGCGTCGAGATCGCCTCGGGCCCGGGCGGTACGACCATCACGATGTCCAAGGCGAGGGCCTCCAGATGACCAACGATCTGCAAGTTCACGTGCGCAAAGAATCCAGCTACGCAGTCATTTCTACCGACGGATACATCAATAACGTCGGCGGGGAGAAGGTCGGCGAGATCGCTCTGGGACTGGTCGACGAGGGTTACAAGAACCTGATCTTGAACCTCGAGAAGTCGAACGTGGTCAACTCGATCGGGGTGTCGATCCTGATCGAGCTGGTAGAGCGCATCCAGGACGTAGAGGGCCGCCTGTACTTCTGCAATCTCACCAAGGTGATCGCCAAGACGTTCACCATCATGGGGCTGGCCGAGGCCGCCGGCATCGTCGATACCGAGGCCGAGGCCATCGTGGCCCTGGCGGCGCCGCAGGAGGCCTGATGGTGCAACCTGGGATCGGGCGATGACCAACACTCGCGCCAGGACGGCCCCGCTCGGGCCGGGCTTCGCCGCGCTCGAGCGCCTCATCGGCACGCTGATGGAGCTCGGGGAGCTCGCTGCGGGCATCTCGATGGCCCCCAAGCTCAAGCTGATCATGCGCCCGATGGTGGCCCGGCTGGCCCGCGATCTCGAGGCTCGCTGTGGTGCTCTCTACATCTACCGCCCACAGACCCGCAAGCTGGAACTCCTGGTCGGCGAAGGCACCCCGGACAAGGGTCCCGAGATTTTCCTCGGCGAGCCCGTCGAGCGACACTGGGCCCAAGAAGACGCGTTTCCCTTCGATCCCAGATCGGGATCCCTGGCGGAGCCGATCCTGGCCTTCGTGGCCGAGCACGGGGCGTCGCTCTCGGGCTTCGGCATGGGCGCCTGGCTGCCGCTGGCCGTGCAGGGCCAGGTCTTCGGATTGATCCTGCTGGGCGATCGCCCTTCGGGGCTGCCCTTCGGTCCCCTCGACCTCAACATCCTGTCGGTGGCGGGCCGGCAGATCGCCGGCGGGCTCTATAACCGCGCCCAGCAAGCCGAGCGGGCGATGGCGCAGACCGAGCTCCTGCGCTACCACGACTACCTGCAGACGCTTCATAGCAGCCTCAAGGCCTCTTACATCCATGGCG
>JAJYIO010000147.1 GCA_021790035.1 bacterium
GATCGGGCAGGTCACGGCCCGCCCGATCAGGCGGAGGCATTTGGCGGTCGGGCTGTGTCGGAGCTCACGACCACCACCAGGCCTGACTGGAACATATGTTCTGTCGGTGGTAGACTTTCCGTAGCGGGCCAGTAGGGTAGCGGGCCAGTAGGGTAGCGGGCCAGTAGGGTAGCGGGCCAGTAGGACTGACCAATCGGGCAGGAGGTGACCCCCGACGAGATGGGTGCGCAGGCGCGCGGACGAGCTGTTGGGTACGTCCGGGTGTTCGAGCCGGACCGGGATCGCTACGAGGAGCTCGCGACCCGCCAGACCGACCTGATCAGTAGCTGGGCCCTGGAGCACGGCGCGGACGTCCTCGACTGCTTCTTCGACATCGGCGTCGACGCGACGACGCCGCTCGGAGCGCGGTCGGCCGGGGTTCGGCTCCTCGACCGGGTGCGCCGCGGCGACCTCAACTTCGTCGTCGTCGCCAGTCTGGATGCCTTCGGCAAGGCGCAGGTGCTCCTCGACGCGCTCGCGCTGCTCACGAGGGCGAACGACGAGATGGGCATCGTCGCGGTGCTGCCCAGCCCGAGGGAGGAGCCGGCCTTCCCTGGGAGCAGGCAAGCCGGGCTGGGCCAAACGGCTCTGCTGGAGCCTCAGTTGGGGCCAGAGGCACTGAATTAGGCGTTCTCCCGCGTAACGATACCCGACTCTCTGCGTTTCATATGTGAAGGCCCTCTGCCCGTGGCCGTGTATGAGTCACCGGTCGATGGTTTGAGAGGAAGAGGGCAGGAGCATGCCCTCGTGGTAGTGGATGTGTGGGGCGATCATCGCCGAACGGAGCGTCAAGTGTCCGCGCTTCCCATCGACGACCTGCCGAGTCTCAGATACTTCCTGTGGAGCCGCAGTGTCTGGCCAAAGGTCACCAGGGAGCCGGCCAGGCTATTCGTCAGTCTCGAGGAGGCGCAGGCGGCAGCCGACACGATGGCCGAGCGCGGCGACTACTCCGACTTCGCGATCTACATGATCGAGCGGGGCCGGCTCCGCCAGATCACCTCTGCCGTCGTCCGCTACGGGACAGGGCGGATCAGCCTCGACTGGACGGCGGAGCCCGACCTCTCCAGACGGCGCTGACGCCACCAGGGCTCGCCTAGCTCCAGTATTCCAGAAGTCCCGCTCGACATCACGGGCCGCGATCGCGGCCCGTTTCCCCTTTTCGACACAGTCCTCGGCCCCGCATCGGCGTTGGGGCACCGATTCGAGGGGCTCGCCACGCCTCGTTCTGCCCTGCGGGTCCAGAACGCGGCGTGGGCCGATCGGTCACTCCGGCCGTTCCGCCACTCTCGGGGCGATCGCCGAGGTATGCGCTCACCGTGCGGATGAACTGGCGAACCCCGAACGGCCTGAAGAGGTAGTCGTCAAACCCCACGGCAAGGACGGCGTGTCGGGGCTCGGAGGTCAGGGCAACCAGGGGAATGCCGCGGGTAAGCGGATCATCCTTGAGCTGCCTGGCCACTTCGAAGCCATTGACCTTGCGAAGCCTGGTCGCCAGGATCACCAGATCCGGCTTCAGCTCACGGGCAAGCACCAGAGCCTGTTCGCCGTCGATAGCGGCGACCACACGGGCGTTGAGCCAGAGCTTGAAGATGGTAGCGACCAGCCCCTGGACGGCCTGGTCTCCATCCACGATGAGCACGAGTCCTGGGTAGTCCGTGCTTTGCACTTCGACAGCACCAGCCCACCGTCCTCTTCGAAAAGGACGAATCCGCGAACAGGTCGATTGGCTTGGCCAGGGGCACTCTCGTCGGGCGGCGGCTGGCCACTCGTGCCTCATTCCCGCCTGCAGTTGGCATCGTACTGCCCCGCACCGGAGTGGGTGGTTGCTGCTTGGTGAACGAATGGGGGCACGAGGCGACGACGGAGAGCGCGGCCGTCGGTGGCGGCCGTCGGTGGCGGCCGTCGGTAAGGGGATGATCTCTTCTCGTCCTGTCTACTGGACCGTGAAGCTCTTCGTCGCGCTTGTGCTGCCGCAGGTAACCGTCACAGGCCAGCTACCTTTCGGCGTGTTCGTCGCGACCTTCCAGGACCAGCTGACGGTTCCAGCGTCGTCGGAGGTCTTCGGTCCCAGCCCGGCCGCGTTGCTGGTCGCACCTTTGTAGACCACCTTGATCGTGCACCGGGTCTTCGGAGTCGTCACGACGTCTGCGCGAGCTGTCCCCCCAGGTCTGACGGGGGACGATAGCGATTTGAAGGTGACCCCGGCCCCTGGCGTCGGCGTTTCGGTGGGCGTCGGGGTCGGGGTAACTGTCGGCGTTGGCGTGGGTGTGCTGGTTGGTATCGGTACATAGACGATTGGAGGTGTTGTCGGTATTGGCGCGAACGTGGCCGTTGGCGCTAACGTCCTCGACGCGTCAATTGATACGAAAGTGGCTGTATGAGTCGGCGCGACGACGGGGCCTTGGGACAAGCCTGTCATCGGCGATGGAGCTTGCGTGCCCGACAGGCTGCCGCAGGAAGTGATCGAGGACAGCACGACGATCAGGCACGACAGTTGGACGACGAGCGAAACCGCTGGCCGCTGAGTACGCCGCTTCGGCAGTCCATTGGTGGACATACGTGCCCCCTGCAGACATCTGGCCAGGCCAGTGTAGTCCTGCTCGGGATGCTGGTCAATGAAGCGGCCAGGGTAGCACGGTCCTGCCGATCTTCGGCCGGGGCTGTTCGCACTATAGCCGACCGGTCGGGCCAGCGCAAGATGTGACGCCGCCGCAAAGAAGCGCTTGACGCGCCGCTGTACTCAGCAGCAGGCATCGCGACCGAGACAGCCGCCAGACTTCGCGTCCAGCGGCTCTCACTTGTTTGCTGGCTCCCCGCCCCCTGCTGAAGTTGCCAGCCGAATGCGGACGCGACCTACCCAAATGACCCAGCGAGAAAACCCTATTGTCATGACGCCACATTTAGATATATGATACCTCTAACGAATATAGGAGTTGTTCTTGGATATGGCTCAGCGTAGCCGCCAGCGTCGAGCGTACTCCAGCGCCCTGCGAGACGAACAGCAGGAGATCACCCGCGGCCGCGTCATGAAGGCCGTTGCCGACCTCGTCCGCGATGGCCGCATCCACAGCTTCACCGTCGAGGAGGTCGCCCGGCGAGCTGGCGTCTCTTACGGATCGGTGTATCGCCACTTCCCCACCAAGGAGAGGCTGCTGGAAGAGGCGTACGAGTGGTTCCAGCAGGGCCGCGATACCCCTCGTATACCCGATTCACTGGATGCCCTACCCGCCTTTGCCGAAACCCAGGTGGCCTTCTTCGAGGCAAACGCCGATTCAGTCTACGCCGGAGCCATCGCGATGACGGCGCTGGGCGTGATGCCAAAGACCCAGCGTCAACACGACGAGGCGTTTCGAAGGCTGGTGGCCACGGCCAACCCGGATCTCGATCCACGGCAAGTACGCGTGAAAGCTGCCGTGATCCGCTACCTGGGCAGCTCGCTGGCCTGGGCGATTCTCCGGCGGCGGTTCGAGCTCGACCCCGGCGAGATCTCCTCGGCCCTGAGCTGGGCGCTCCAGGCGCTGATACACGAGATAGAAGCCGAGGCCAGCAGAGGCGAGGTGGCTCAAACAAAGGGCTGAGGAGGCGACAACGTGACGCGGCCAGAACCGATCGAGCCCCGGACCGGCGGCACATCTACACTGGACCCTTCCTTTGTGCTTTCCCTGCGGGATCCCGCGGCGACCGACCCGCGACGAGCAGGTGCGAAAGCGGCCAACCTGTCGCGACTGCTGGCGGCCGGGTTCCCCGTCCCCGACGGGATAGTTCTCACTACTGGCGCCTTTCCATCCGACGTCCATGGCATCGCAACGGAAGCGAAGACAGCCGAGCAAGATATCGTCGCGGCGAAGGTGACGGACCCTGTAGCGAGCGCTCTGGCCAGCGCCCTTTCCCCTTTCGGAGACTTGCCGCTGGCCGTGCGTTCGTCGGGCATCGCCGAGGACCTTTCCGGCGCCTCCTTCGCGGGGCAATACGAGACGATTCTGGGCGTGCAGGGTCACGCCGCCGTCATGAACGCGGTCGCTCGGTGCTGGGCCTCAGCCTTCAGCCAGCGCGTCAGCACCTATCGGGAAGCCCGAGATGTCGGTGCGCTGCCCATGGCCGTCCTGATCCAGCCCCTGATCCAGGCCGAGGCGGCGGGGGTCGCCTTCACCGCCAACCCGGTGACCGGCGACCGGAGCGAGACGGCGGTCAGCGCCGTGCGGGGCCTGGGTGAGCGGCTGGTGTCGGGGGAGGCCACGCCGGACGAGTGGACGGTCCGGGCCGGTCAGGCGACCTGTCGGAATGCCCCCGAGGGAGCCATCGGCGTCCAGGAGGTGCTGGCCGTGGCCGATCTGGCTCGCCGGGTCGAGAGCCACTTCGGCGTTCCCCAGGACATCGAGTGGGCCATCGGCGGGGGCAAGCTCTTCCTGCTTCAGGCCCGGCCGATCACCACCTTGTCCGATACGGCCCCCTCTACTCCCGTGCCCCTACGCATCGACCCGGCGCCGGGGTTCTGGGAACGGGAGACCTCCCACTTTCCACAACCCCTCTCACCCCTGTTCCGCTCATTCCTGCTGGAGCCCGAGAACAGGGCCTTTCGGCGGGTCTTCCAGGAGCTTTCCCTGCTGCTGGAAACCATGGAGGTTCGTGAGATCGGCGGCTGGGTCTATCAGCGGCTGGTCCCGCTGGGCGGCAACGACCGCCAGCCGCCGCCGGCCTGGCTGTGGAAGCTGCTGGTCCACGTGATGCCGCCGCTACGGTCGCGTATACGGGGCTGTGTCGAGGCCGTGCGCGCCGACACACCCTGGCAGTGGGTGGAGCGCTGGTACGCCGAGTGGAAGCCGAGGTTGATCGAAAGCATCGCGAGCTTGCGAGCGATTGACCTGGGGGCGCTCGACGACGAGGAGCTGGGGCGTCACATCGACACCCTCAACGATCTGTTCCGGGAAAGCTTCGAGACTCACATGCGGATCAACACCGCGCAGAACCTGCTGCTGGCCGAGTTCTTCTTCGCCTGTCGGGACCTGCTGGGCTGGGACGAAGCCCGGGCGGTGGACCTGCTCAGTGGCCTGTCCGATGCCTCGAGCGCTCCCGCTCGCGCTCTCGCCTCCCTGGCCACACGCGTCCGCGCCAGACCGGCGCTGAGGGACCTGCTTCAGGTAGTCGATGGCAAGACGCCCACTCGCCTGGCAGAGGCCGATCCCGAGTTCGGCGCAGCTTTCGACAACTACGTCATGGAGTTTGGCTGCCGGCCCATCCGGTACGAGCTCGCGGAACCCACCGTGGCCGAGACCCCGGAGTGGGCCCTCGCCCTCTTGCGCGACCAGTTGCGGCAGGGCTACGATCCCGCCGCAGATGCGGCGGCCCTTGCGGATAGGCGCGCCCGCCTGGCCGCGGACGCCCGCGCCGCGCTGGGCGGGCGGCCAGCTGTGGACCAGGAGCGCTTCGACCGCGAGCTGGCCCGGGCCGAGAAGATCTACCCGCTGCGGGAGGAGCATGCCTTCTACGACTCCGGCGCGCCCACGGCGTTGATGCGCTACGCTGCCCTGGAGCTAGGTTTCCGTCTGGCCAGCCGGGGGCAGATCGAGCGGCGGGACGACGTCTTCTTCCTGGAGATGGACGAGGCCCGCGCCGTCCTTCGTGACGGCGGTGATCGACGCGAGCTGGTACGGCGACGACGGGGCGAGCGCGTCTGGGCGCTGGCCCACCCGGGGCCGGCCAGCCGCGGCTCGACACCCCCGCCACCACCTTCCTTCGCAGCCCTTCCCTACGAAGCGCGCCTTGCTCACGAGGCGATAATGTGGGCCATCGAGCGGATCTTCGCCACGGCGGCCAGCGGCCGGCGGCAGTCGGATTCCGGAACGCTGTCCGGCATAGCTGCCTCCGCCGGCACCTACACTGGCGCGGTGCGGGTGATCGTGGACGAGTCCGAGTTCCACAAGCTCCAGGCCGGGGACGTGCTGGTCTGCCCTATCACTTCGCCCGTCTGGTCCGTGCTGTTCCCAACTATCGGGGCCCTGGTAACCGACTCGGGTGGCATTTTGTCGCACTCGGCCATCATCGCCCGCGAGTATCGTATCCCGGCGGTGGTTGCCACGGGTAACGCCACGACGCTGCTGCGCGATGGTCAAATGGTGACGGTCGATGGCGGCGCCGGGACCGTGATGGGGTCCCTGTGAGCACTCCTGGACGCATCACCAGGTCGGCGCTTGAGTGGAGCCGACGTACAGCCGACCAGTCGAGACGGATCGCAGCACGTACGTGCTGTACACGGCGACGCTCCCTAACAGAGAGCCGCTGGCTCCGTCGCCCAGCGGCTCTCACCCGATTGATGGCTCCCCGACGAGGATTCGAACCTCGAACCTAGCGGTTAACAGCCGCCCGCTCTACCATTGAGCTATCGGGGAATGAAGCGCAGGTCTCCCTGCGCAAGCAATAATAGCCGAGCCCCCATTCGATGTCAAGCCGACTTCACCACGCTACCCGCCTCTGCCACGGCCGTCAGTATATCCGCTTCCCGAGCGCCGACAGGATCAGCCCAACCCCGAGCCTCCCCGTTCGGTTCATCGTGTCCAGGATCGGGTTGATCTCCACCAG
>JAJYIO010000148.1 GCA_021790035.1 bacterium
AAGCCCAGCGCGGACAGGTCGTCATCGAGGATGTCGAGCATCGCGCCGCATGATGGGCACGTGAACTCCTCGCCGCTCTCGGTGTCCGGTCGCATCGGATCCTGGCACACGGGACAGCACGCCGTGAAATCCATCCTGGCCTCTCCTCTTACCACCGATCTTCACGTACCCCCATTTATTAACAAATAAACACAAACTTTTACTACACTCCCTTGTCCGATTCGGACGAACATCACCGGCTCGCCGCTGCCCCCCCCCGCCAACTCGCCGTCCGGCGCCCGGTCCGATGGTACACTGGTACAGCCATGGCTCACTCACGCGACCAGATCCGGCTGACCCGCATGACCGAGGCCGCCGGGTGAGCGGCCAAGATCGGCCCGGCCGATCTTTCCCAGGTCCTGGGAAAGCTGCAGATCCCCCGGAACCCCGCCACGCTGGTGGGATTCGACACGAGCGACGACGCGGGCGTTTACCGTCTGTCCGCCGACCTCGCCCTCGTGCAGACCGTCGACTTCTTCACCCCGATCGTCGACGACCCATACACGTTCGGGCAGATCGCGGCAGCCAACTCCCTTTCCGATATCTACGCCATGGGGGCCAAGCCCCTGACCGCCCTCAACATCGTCGCCTTCCCCATCGATGCGCTATCGGGCGATGTACTGCTCGAGATCTTGCGAGGGGGAGCCCACAAGGCCGAGGAGGCGGGCGTGGCGATCCTCGGCGGTCACACCGTCGATGACTGCGAACCCAAGTTCGGCATGGCGGTCACCGGCACCGTCCATCCCGATCGCATCCTGCGCAACGCCGGGGCGAGGATCGGCGATCGCCTGGTGCTGACCAAGCCGATCGGCACCGGCATCCTGTCCACGGCAGCCAAGCGCGATCGCATCGACCAGGATGCCCTCGCGGAAGCGATCGGCTGGATGTCGACCCTCAACGACCGGGCCGCAGCGGCGGCGATCGAGGTCCAGGTCGACGCCTGCACCGACGTCACGGGCTTTGGCCTCCTCGGCCACCTCTGGGAGATGCTTCGGGCCAGCGGAGTGGGCGCACTGCTGGCCTTCGACTCCGTACCGCTGATGGAACTCGTCCACGTCCTGGCGAGAGAAGGCATCGCCCCGGGCGGCACGCGGCGCAACCTCAAGTTCCTGCGCGAGCAGCTCAAGGTCGTGCCCGGGCTCCCGGACGAAGATCTTCTGATCCTGGCCGACGCCCAGACATCGGGTGGCCTCTTGATGGCCGTCGATCCGGCCAAGTGCGATTTCCTCCTGCAAGCCTTGCAGCGCAATGGCGCACAGGGCTGGGATATCGGTGAGATCGTGGGAGAACCCGGAATCTCGATCACCCTGTGATGCGCAGCTGAGCCTCGCCTGGTCGACGAACCTGGCTTGCTGCCGAGGGTTTTGCGATAATGGCATGCTCCGATGTATTTCCCTTCACCAGAACTTGTAGGCCGATCGCGGGAACTCTCGCTCCTGCGCGAGATATGGGCAATGGCGCAGACCCGCCCTTGCCGTGCCGTTGCGCTGGTCGGCGGAGCCGGGACCGGAAAAACCCGTCTGGCCCTGGAGCTGGCCGTCGAGGTCGAGAGGACGGGCGGCCGGGTCCTGGCCGTGGGCCCGGATTCGATCGAACGTGAGGCTGCCGCCACGGTTGCCGTCAAGATCCGTGAACAAGGCCCGACCCTGGTCCTGTTGGACGACCTGCCCGGGCTCGACGCCAGATGCCGCGCGTGGCTCTCGACGCTGGCCAGGGAGCTTGCCGCCCTCGAGGCCGAGGCCATGGTTGTCGCGGCCTACCCCTCGATCCGGCAAACCGACATCGAGTCCCTGCTCGATCCGATCGCACCTGATGTCATCGAGTTGCGACCTCTGGAAGGCGACGACGTGATCGAACTGGCACGCCAGCTGGCCGGGCCGGCCACGGGAGAGACGCGTATCGCCGAGATGTCGATGATCTCGGGCGGCAACCCTGGTCTTCTCACGGTTCTCGCGTTCCTTAGCATACCCGGGAGCCCGCTTCCCCGTACCTGGGAGGAGGCCGCCGAACAATTGCTGGCACGGCTCGAGCCAGCAGCCAGACGGCTGGTCGAGGTGCTTGCCATCCTCCGCTGCCCCTTGCCGCGAGAGGCCGTGCTGACGGGCTTCGACCTCGAGCCAGTGGCCACTCCCCCCTTCGTACAGGACCAGCCGCAAGGCGTCGCGCTGGCCCCTTCTTACCTGGCCGGTTTGCTGGCCTCGAAGCTTCCGGCGTCGCTGCGGGTCGACCTTCACGCGCGAGCTGGAGCCTTGTTCGAGCCCCGGGCGCCCCTCGCTGCGGTGATGCACTACGAACGTGCCGCCGATCCCGCCGCGCTCTGCCGGGCTCTCCTGTCTGCGGCCCGGACCGCCGGAGATCTGAACGCGATCGAGGAGGCCCGGATTCACCTGGAGCGAGCCCTCGAAGCCGGCTCGGCCGGCCCCCCCTCACCCGAGGTCTGGCTCGGCCTCGGGCAATGCGAACTCAGCTCGGGACGTTATGCGCAGGGAGTCGAGATCCTGGCGCCCCGACAAGCTTCGCTGCGCGGACCGGAACGCGCCTCGGCATGCCGCCTCCTGGCACAGTGCCTCGAGCACCTGGGCGACTTCGGCCTCGCCGTGGCCTACTGCCACGAGGGTCTGGTGGCCCTGGGTGACGGCGAAGCTGCCGCCCGGGCCGGCCTGGTGGCAGAGCTGGCCACCATCGCGCTACGGCAGGGGCGCTACGACGAAGCCCGCGCCCGAGCGGCCGAAGCGATCGCCCTGGCGCCCGAAGCTCCCTCGGCGGACGGCGATCTCGCTCATTCCATCCTCGGCATCTGCCATTACCGCGAGGGGCGCTTCGCCGCCGCGATCGCCGAGCACCGCGTCGCCCTCGAGGGCCGCGAGGCTCGCAAGGACCTGCCTGGCATCGCCAACACCCTGAACAATCTGGCCAATGCCCACTACGAGATCGGAGAGTGGGATCCGGCGCTGCAATCCTTCGAGCGTGGCCTGGCCATCACGCGATCGGCACGCGACGACGCCACCTCGAGTGCCATCTTGAACAATCTCGCGTCCCTCTGCCTGGTCCTCGGGCAGCTCGATCGCGCCGAACACGCTTGCCGGCAGGCGCTGGCCGAGAAGATCCGAGCGGGCGAGAGTGCGGGCCAGGCGATCGCCCAGGCGACGCTGGCCGCGATACTGGCCCGCAAGGGCGATACCCCACAGGCGCTCGAGACGATCGAGGATGCCATCGCTCGCCTCGAACGCCTGGGAGCCAACGAGATCCTGGCCGACGTCTACGGCAACTGGGGCGAGATCCTGACCCAGGCAGGATGCACCTCGCGGGCCTGGGGCGCCTTCCATCGAGCCCTTTCGGTCGCGGGTCCGGCGGCAGGAGCCAAGGTCCGAGCGTGGCGAGGCCTGGCGCGCCTTCTGGTCGAGCAGAACCGGCACAAAGAGGCGATGCCCCTGGCGCGCCGGGCCGTGGAGGTCGCACGCACGATCGGTCGACCGCTCGAGATCGGCCGCAGCCTGCAGGTGCTCGCCGAGGCCGAGGGCCCCGACCCGAGTCCCGCCAGGGAAGAATCCGCGGCCCTCTTGGCCAGCCTCGGGGTGGACGGTCGATGATCCGCGTGCCGTCTTCCCTCCTCGCCCTGGTGGCGGCCAGCCGTACCGGGATCGCCGATCTCGTCAGCTGGATCGCCGAAGACCTGCACGCGTCGTGCGCGCTGTTGACCTTCGACGAAGCCGGGGCGTCCTTCCAGCTCACAGCCTTCTCGGCCAGCGTTTCCGCACGCTGGGCTCCCGACCTGGGCGGCCACGTCACGCCGGCAGCTCCGGGCCTCGCCGCGGCCTTCTTCCTCGGGGAGCCGCAGAGGATCGAGGGCCAGAGCTGGCCCGATCCCGATTCTCCAAGGGCATCGGTTCTCCTGGTCCCGGTCATGGCGGGGGACCAGTCGGTCGGGGTGATGATCGTCCTGCGTGGCGCGTCGACGTTCACGGCCCCGGAGCAACTGGCGGCCGAGGCCCTGGCGCCGAGGGTCGCCAGCGAGTTGCAGGCGCTCGGCCAGCGACTACCCAATCCGGTGCACCGACCCTCGGAGCTACCGCTGGGCACGCTGCGGGCTTTTCGCGGCCAGTCCGCCGACGCCTGCCTGCACCTGTTTGCCGTCCAGCTTCGACACAAGCTTGCAGCCCGTTCCGTCGCGATCCTGGATGCGACCGGCGAGGGCTCTCTGGTGCTGGCGGCCGGCGCTGGCCACATTGCGATGGAGTCCGGCCAGCCCATCCAGGGGCCACTCGATCTCGACGACGAGGCCCTCGAGCGAATCTTTGGCACGGCACCTGGCGGTTCGCTGCTGGTCGTGCCCGTGACCACTCCCCGGGGCGAGAGCCGGGTGGCGGTTCACTTGACCCCGGCGAGTCCGCCGACGACCGAGGCTCGCATTCTCTGCACCCAGGCCGCAGAACTCGCCAGCCACCTCCTCGGTCGCTCGGACCTTGTCCGCAACTCCCTCGAGAGCCTCGCCCGCCAGCGTCTGGCCTCGGAAGTCGCCCGGCACCGCGACGCCTTCGTCCGACAGGTCGTCCACGACCTTCGAAATTCCCTTCACGCGATGGGTCTGTTGGTGGAAGATCTCGAGCTGGCCGCGGATGATCCGGGCAGGCTCCGCAGGTCGACCGCAGCCATCGATCGCACGCTCGGCTTCATCGCCACCTACCTCAAGGACACGATCCGATCGCTGGATCGAAATCACCCGCTCGAGCCGGTTGCCGAGGCGGACCTGCCGGCGGCCTTCGATCGCCTGACCTCCTCGGTGGCGCGCCGGATTCAGGGCCTGGGTCGCCATCTGCGGGTGCTGTCGCCGCCGGCCGTCGTGCTGCGGACTTCTCCGCTGCAGCTCGATCAGGTCCTGGAACTCATGGTCGTCGAGGCGGCCGAGCGCGCCCCGAAGGAGACGACCCTCGAGGTCTGGGCCGCGATCGCCGGCGGGTGGGCGACCCTCTACGTCCAGGGCGAGGGCCCCCCTCGCACGCTCGACAGTCCGCCCGATCCTGCCGGCGCCCGCGAGACCCCGGCGGAGCGACTGGCCGCGCTCGAAGCCCTCGTGACCTCGGCTGGCGGGCGTCTGGGCCTCCCGGGACGTTCGCTGGACAGGGTTCGCCTGTACGTGGGCCTTCCCACGATCGCCTGGGGAAGCCCCCGGTTCGATATCGACGGCAAGGATGCGATAGAGGCATGATCGACCGATGACCGGCAAGGATGCGAAGATCCCGTTCATGGAACTCGACCCGATCCACCGGACTCCCCCCGGCGATCCCGCAGCAACCATCGAAAACGCCGAATTGGCATCTGCCGAGGCGTTCAGGTCGATCGCAGGCATCGCGCGGCAAAACACGCGCAAGGTTCTCGAGGCCTTCAAGGCGCACCGCGTCGGCGAGGAGCACTTCGCCGGAACGACGGGCTACGGGCACGACGATTTCGGAAGGGACTGTCTCGAGGCGGTCTTCGCCGAGGTGATGGGTGCCGAGGCCGCCCTCGTGAGGGGCAGCTTCGCGTCCGGCACGCACGCCATCGCGGTCGCCCTCTTTGGCGCCCTGGCTCCGGGCGACGAGTTGCTGGTCGTCACGGGGGCGCCCTATGACACGCTCGAGGAGGTCATCGGCCTGCGCGGCTCGCAGCAGGGATCGCTCCAGGAATGGGGTATCACCTACCGGCAGGTCGAGCTCGACGCGGACGGCCACATCGATCTCGAGGCGGTCGCGGGCGCGATCTCGGAGCGGACCCGCGTCGTACACATCCAGCGCAGCCGGGGATACTCCTGGCGGCCGGCGATTCCGATCGCCGAGATCGGCCGCGCTGCCGCGGCGATCCACCGGCAAGCCCCCGATGTGGTCGTCTTCGTCGACAACTGCTACGGCGAGTTCGTGGAGCCCCTGGAGCCTTGCGACGTCGGCGCCGATCTGGTGGCCGGATCCCTGATCAAGAACCCCGGCGGCGGCATCGTGCCGGCGGGGGGGTACGTCGCTGGCCGCGCCGACCTGGTCCAGCGGGCGGCTTGCCGGCTCACCGCCCCGGGTATCGGCAGCGCCGGCGGGGCGACCCTCGATGGGCTGCGCCTCCTGTTCCAGGGGCTGTTCATGGCCCCCCACATCGTGGCGGAGGCTCTCAAGGGAGCCGTCCTGGCCTCCCGGCTATTCCGGGATCTCGGATATCTCGTCGATCCTCTGCCTGACGACCCCCGAACCGACCTCATCCAGGCCGTCCGGCTGGGCGATCCCGACCGGCTCCTCGCCGTGTGCCGCGCCGTCCAGGCGGCCTCGCCCGTTCATTCCTACGTCACGCCGATAGCTGACCAGGTGCCGGGTTACGAGAGCCAGGTGGTGATGGCGGCGGGCACGTTCGTCGAGGGATCGACGATCGAGCTCTCGTGCGACGGCCCGCTGCGCGAGCCGTACGTCGCATACTGGCAAGGCGGACTGTCTTACGCCCATTGTCGAATTGCCCTCGAGGCTAGCGTTGCGGCCCTGTCGACACCCGGCGCGTCCGCCCTCGTGCCCGA
>JAJYIO010000149.1 GCA_021790035.1 bacterium
GTTCGGCCTCGGCGTTGAGCGTGGCCAGGATGGGCAGCGGCACGAAGGAGAAGTTCCAGTCGTAGCCGCTCGAATCGGTCGCGGGCACGGTCGGCTGCGCCACGCCCACGGGCTGGACCGACAGGGCCGCCAGCGGTTGCAGAGCGCTGCTGTCCGCCATCCGGGGCCAGGCGGTCGTTGTCCCGGTCTGCGTCCGGATGCCGGCACCTGACTTCGGCAAGCCGGCGTTCGTCGCCGCGTATGCGCTGGCGAGCGGCATGACGGTTGTCAAGGCGAGGCCGAAGGCAACGCCGGAGGCGAGAATCGAACCCTTGTGCATGTACGGGACTTTCGTTGTTGAGCGATGCGACGGGTCGACCGGGGCAGTCCCTGGAACGAACCGCGCCTTGGCTATCGCGAATCGAGCGATCCGCGCAGGAAACGCTCTTCTTCAGCTGCGCCGGTCATGGCTTGCCGGGCCCTTGCCCCCCCCGCAAGCAGCCCCCCGTCCACGGGTCGAGGTGGCTACGCCGCGCTGACCCGGTGGTTTCCTCGACCGGTGAGCGCCACGAGACCGAGCAACTCACTGGTACCACGAGGGCGGGTACAAGGGCTAGCAGGGGCTGTCATCCTCGTGGAAAATTGTTTGGCGGCGATTAAGAGCATTAAGTAACCGTTAAAACCGACAAGCGAGAGGCGGCGCTGGCCCATAACTCCCGGTGGAGAGGATTAGCTTCGGGCTTCCGAAAGGTTAAGGCGGCCGTCATGGCGGACAGAATCAACATCAGCGGTAGCAGCAACGTCGTGCGGAGGACTCCCACGGCGCCGATGGCTCGCGACGGCGCCGCGCCGTCGATCGGGACCGACACGCTGTCGAAGTCGTCGGCCACCGCGCCGACTCCGACGGGTCTCTCAAGCCAGGATCAGCAGGCGCTGGGATCGCTGTCCACGGGAGTCCGGCAGCTCGTCTTGTCCTACGGCATCTCGGACGGCCAGCCGGATGCGTCCAAACAGGACCAGATCAAGCAGAACCTCACCAGCGAGATTCACCAGCTCGTGCCGGGCGGCGTGTATCTGATCGCTGACAAGGGCACCAGCTGGTCGATCCAGGACCTGACCAATCTCTACAACGTGATCTCGTCGATGTCGCCCGGCGACAGGGCGCAGCTCGGCGGCGTGTCCTTCATCCGCTCGCAGGATGCCCAGTCGGTCGCCAACGCCAGCGCGGCGGTCAAGAAGGAAGCCGGAGCGGATGCTGCCGCTTTCCTCGGCCAGTTCGGAGCGGGGGGCGAGTCGACTGCAGCGGATGTGCAGAACCAGAGTCTGGTGAGCCGCATCATGCACGGGATCGGCGGGTTCTTCGTCCACGCCGTCGAGAAGATCGACAACGTCTTCGGCATCCATCTGATCTCGGACAAGACCGCGGCCGAGTACGATGGCAGGCCCCAGCGCACGGTCATCCTCACCGATACCGGCTCCGACCTGATGATCTCGAGCCACGTGTGGGCCCACGAGATCGGCCACCAGATGGAGCTGTCGGACGGTCGCTGGAATCCCGACAAGATCGCCGAGTTCAGCAGCCTGTCGGGCTGGACCCAGCTCGAGGGCAAGACGAGCGAGACCTTTGACGGTATCAACCCCGAGACCGGCGCCCGCATGGAGTTCGCCAGCGGCGTCAAGGCCGGTCGCACGGACAACTTCGTCTCGACCTACGCCAAGACCAATCCGGAGGAGGACTTCGCCGAGTCGTACGCGGCGTACCTCCAGGACCCTGCGACCTTGATGCAGCGCGCCCCGGACAAGTTCCTCTTCATCAACGCCACCAGCAAGAAGTACACCGCCGCGCAGGTGGCTCAGTATGCCAAGGATGCCGGCGTGGACCTTTCCAAGGTCGCGACGGACCTGGTTACCAGCTCGAGCCTCCACCAGAAGACCCTCGACGAGATCGTCTCGGTCAACGGCGTGACGGCCGATCCGCAGGCCGTCGCCGCCGAGGCGTCTGCCGCCCGGTCGGCTCCGTCGCCGCTGATGCAGGCGTGGGGAAGCATCGTCGCGAGCTGTGCCAAGGATCCCAAGGGCACGGCGGCGCAGCTTCAGGGGGATCCGCAGCAGCTCGTGGGTTCGGCCACGTGGGGCAATCTGTCGGCTTCCGATCGCCAGATGCTGCAGGATCCTACGTTTGCCAGGTCCATGATCTCCTCGCTGTCGCGGGGGGCGGCCAGCGCCCGATCGGGTGCCGACGCCACCGTGCTCGCCGAGCAGCAGGCGTCGACGAATGCCGCGCTGCATTCGCTGCTCGAGGACGCGACCTTCCGGCATGCGCTCGTCGCCAATCCCGCGCAGGCCCTGGCCGATCCCAGGTTCAAGAACCTGCCGCCCGATGCCATTGCGGCCCTGACCAATCCCGCCAATGCCGCGGCCCTGAAGACGCTCTGCTCGACCATCGACACGCTTCAGAGCAACGCCGATGGCGACCACTGGGAGACCTATACGGCCAACGTCGACAAGCTCTCGAGCCAGCTCACGCCCGAGAATTTCAAGTCGTTCACCGAGGGCCTCAACGATCCCAAGCACCCCGACACGGCGGCCAAGGTGATCGAGAACGCCATCAAGACCGGCAACGCGATCTTCCCTGGCGACGGCAGCGGCCAGCCTGGCGCGTAAGAGGCTCCTGCCCGCGCTTGAGGGGCCGAATCGCCTGACCGTGGACGGCCTGAGCTTTTGACCGGCTAGCCCCGGTCAGATCCGCCCGGCCCGGGGAATATCTAACGGGATGTCGAAGTCCCGCCTGTTCGCCGAGCGTCTGCTCAAGGGCTTTGCCCTGCTGTGCCTGATCCTGTGGGTCATCGAGGCCATCGCCTTGCTGCGGCTCCCAGGTAAGCCGTTCGCGGGCTTCCGCTACGAGGCCACGCTCGACGTATCGGCGATCAACGACCCGTCCTGGAACGGCCCCAACGCCAAGCTCATCGATGCTCCGAGCTCGTGGAAGGGCGGCGATCTTTCGATCCAGCAATTCGATCGCATCGTCAGTGTCGACGGCCGGCGGATGCGCCGCCCCGAGGATCTCGATCGCTACGTAGCTTCACGGCCCGTGGGAACGCCGATTCGCTACCGGTTCGAGCGCGACGGCCAGACCTTCGACGCCATCATCCCGACCGAGCGAATGACCGTGGGATCCTGGTTCCGTAGCTTCATGTCGCTGCTCTTGCCGGCCCTCGTGTTCCTGCTGGTCGGCATGGCGGCGTACTGGGCCAAGCCGGATCATCCGGCGACCGGTCCCCACCTCCTGATGACCTGCGCCGTCGCGCTGTGGGGCGTCACCAACAACGACATCGACTCGGCCCGGCTGTTCTTGCCGTTGTTTCCGGTGGCTCTGCCGCTCCTGCCCAGCACGATGGTGCACCTGGGACTCACCTTTCCCCGACCGCCGGCGACCCGGCGCCGGCGTCTACTGGCCTCGTGGCTGCCCTATCTGCCGGTGGCTCTGATCGCCATCCCGTGGGCCTTCTACTTCCGGCCGGAGGCCTACTGGGTCAATCCCGCGCGATTCGACACGCACATGGTCATCTACAACATCGCCCTGGCCTGGGTCATGGTGGGATTCGTCGTCCTGCTGGCCCTCATCGGGTTCAAGGCCTGGCGAGCCAAGGAGCCGAGTTCTCGACGCCAGGCTCGCATCGCCCTCGCGGGCGCGGCCATCGGCTTCCTGCCGATCTTGCTCCTGTGGGGCATCCCGTATTTCTTCTTCCAGGGCGCGGCGGTGGGCCCGCTGGGCATGGTCGTTGCGTTCGGCTACCTCATCAGCGTCGCGTTCCCGATCTCGATCGTCTACGACGTCATCCGGGCTGAACTCTTCGACATCCGCGTCGTCATCAAGCGCACGGCCACCTATGCCCTGACGACGGCGGTACTGGCCGGCGGCTACTTGCTCCTGGCGGCGGCGCTGCGGAGCTGGGAGGGGTTGGTCTTCGGCATCGGGTCGCACCCCGGGCCGTGGGCAGAGCTCCTGGCGACCGGCGCGGTGGCGATCGCCTTCAATCCCCTGGTCACCTTCACCCGCGGCCAGATCGACCGGATCTTCGACCGAGAGGCGTACGACGCTTCCGAGATCCTCGCTCGCTTCAACCAGCTCACGGACCAGGCGCTGGCTCCCGACGAGCTCTACGGGCATTACTTCGATCTCGTCGACGCGACCGTCCGTCCCCAGCACGTGTCGATCTTCGTGCGCGATCCGCACAGCGACCTCTTGCTCTTCGCCGCCGCCCGCGGCATCAACGCCTTTGGCCCCGGCTATGCCATGAGCGCTGACAAGGGCGAGCTCCTCGAACTCCAGCGTGCCGAACGCTCCGGCTTGCTGGCCCGCAATGCGCGCACGGCGCAGCTCGTGGGCAGTCGCCGCATCTACGGCTTCACGTTCTACGCCCCGCTCGTCAGCGGCGGGCAGGTCATCGGCCGCATCAACTTCGGACCCAAGCGCTCGGATCTCGACTACTCGGAGCAGGACCAGCGCCTGCTGGTATCCATGGCCCACCGGCTGGCCGACAAGCTGCGCCTGGTCGAGATGGTACAGGTGGCCGTCGCCAAGGCTCGCCTCGATCAGGAACTCTCCACCGCCCGCAACATCCAGGCGGCGTTGCTTCCGGCCCAGGTTCCGGGCGTCCGGGGGGTCGACGTGTCGTGTTCGAGCCGACCAGCGCTGGAGTTCGGCGGGGATTACTACGACGTGGCTGGCCTCGACGACGGTCGGCTGGCCCTCGCGATCGGCGACGTGGCGGGCAAGGGCTTGCAGGCGGCGCTCGTCATGGCGATGACCAAGGCGGGCTTCTATACGCTCGTCCGCCGCAACCCGGATATCGAGCCCTTGCTGACCGCCCTCAATCAGATGATCTGCGAGACGATCCCGGACCGGACCCACCGCAAGACCACTTTTTGCTATGCCGTCATCGACCGCGAGGCGGCGACGATGACCTATGCCTGCGCGGGCCATCCGGCCCCGGTCGTGTTTCGCGCCCGAACCCGGACCGCCGAGGCCCTCGAGGCGCCCGGCGCCTTCCCCCTCGGTTCCTCGGTCCGGACCCGCTACACGGCGCAGAGCGTTCCTCTGGAGCCCGGGGATGCGATCGTCTTCTTTACGGACGGGATCACCGAGGCTCGAAACCCCGAAGGCCGCGCCTTCTTCGATTACGTGTCCGGTTCGGACGGGGTGGAGGAGCGCGACGAGCTGAAGGACGTCGTGGTTCGCTACGGCCTCCAGCCCGCCCGTACCATCCGTGACAACATCCTCTCTCGCCTGTCGTCCTTCTCCGGCACGGCCGAGCAGTCCGACGACGCCACCTTGATGGTCGTCAAGATCGTCTGAGTGGCTCGCGGCTAGAGCCTGCCTATTCCTCTTCGACCTGCTTTCCGCGTTCGATCAGGTCGCGAACCTTCTGGCCGCCCTTGTGGCCGATCTCGGAGTAGAACTCCGGGCCGTACTTCTCCTTGGTCGCCTCGCCGCCCTTCTCGCCGCCCTTGTGGCCGATCTCGGAGTAGAACTCGGGGCCGCGCTCCTTGAGAACCGTTTCGCCCCCCTTCTTCCCGATCTCGGAAAAGAACTCGTGCCCGCGTTCCTCCTTGACCTTCTCGCCACCCCGGTGGCCAGCCTCGCGAACGGTCATTTCACCCTTCGTCTTCTTGCGTTCCGGCATGACCAGGCCTCCCTTCTCGCGGCCCCAAAGTAGCTCCGGTAAGGTTCGCGTCAAGGCGCGGTCCCCGGCCGGTCTGGATGGCCGTATATACGGCCCTTTAACGCGATCGGGCCGATCCAGCGGTCGGCAGCTTTGTGATAGGATCCCACGACATGACGCTCAGAGACTGGTTCGCCGATCGGGCGCGTAGCCGGCAGCTGGTGGACTCCGACCGGATCCGCCGGGAGATGCCGGATGGACTGTGGACCAAGTGTAACCACTGCTCGGCACCCCTCTACAACAAGGATCTGGAGGCCAACCTCCACGTTTGCCCCAAGTGCGGTTACCACTTCCGGGTTTCGGCCTGGATGCGGATCGAGCAGCTGGTGGACGAGGGCACGTTCAGCCAGACCCATGCCTCCGTCCGCTCGACCGATCCCCTGAGCTTCGTCGATACCAAGCCCTACAAGGTGCGGCTCGAGGACAGCTACGCTCGCCTCGGCGATGGCGACGGAGTGATCACGGGCTCGGCCGACATCGAGGGCACGAACATCCAGCTGGCGGTCATGGACTTCGCGTTCATGGGCGGGTCGATGGGTTCGGCCGTCGGCGAGAAGATCACCCGGACGATCGAGGATGCCCACCAGGCGCACCGCCCCCTGATCATCGTCACCGCATCGGGCGGGGCGCGCATGCAGGAAGGCACCCTGTCTTTGATGCAGATGGCCAAGACGTCGTCCGCACTGGCTCGGTTCGCCGAGGACGGCGGGCTGTACGTGGCGATCCTCGCCGACCCCACGACCGGCGGGGTCTCGGCCTCCTTTGCCACCCTGGCCGACATCCTCATCTCGGAGCCTGGGGCCGTCATCGGCTTTGCCGGTCGGCGCGTGATCGAGCAGACGATTCGCCAGAAGGCG
>JAJYIO010000150.1 GCA_021790035.1 bacterium
GATTCCCGCGGGAATCCCACGATCGAGGTGGACGTGCTCCTGGCCGGGGGGGCCATGGGACGGGCCGCCGTGCCTTCCGGGGCGTCTACCGGCGTTCACGAGGCGCTGGAATTGCGCGACGACGACGAGCCGGAGCGCTTCGGCGGCAAGGGCGTTCTGCGGGCGGTGGACAACGTCAACGAGGTCTTGGCCGCCGAGCTCGAGGGCGAGGACGCGATGGACCAGGCCAACATCGACCAGATGCTGATCGACCTCGATGGCACGCCCAACAAGGCCAAGCTCGGCGCCAACGCCATCCTGGGGGTCTCTCTGGCTGTCGCCAAGGCCGCCGCCAACGCCGTGGAGCTCCCGCTCTACCGCTACCTGGGCGGCGTCGGCGCTCGCGTGCTTCCGGTTCCCCTGATGAATGTCCTCAACGGCGGCGCCCACGCCGACAACCCGCTCGACTTCCAGGAGTTCATGATCGTTCCGGTGGGCTTCCCGACATTCTCGGAGGCGATTCGAGCCGGAGCCGAGGTTTTCCATGCCCTGAAGAAGGTCTTGAAGGGCAAGGGCCTGGCGACTTCGGTCGGCGATGAAGGCGGATTCGCGCCGCTCGTCAAGGACGCCGACGAAGCGCTCAAGCTGATTCTCGAGGGCATCCAGAGCGCCGGTTACACGCCGGGCGATGACATCGCCCTCGCGCTCGATTCCGCGGCGTCCGAGCTGTACAAGGACGGCGTGTACAACTTCCCGGGGGAAGGCACGAAGCGGACCCGGGAGCAGATGGTCGATTACTATGCCGAGCTGGTCGATCGCTATCCCATCGTGAGCATCGAAGACGGGATGGCAGAGGACGACTGGGACGGCTGGAAGGCCCTCACGCAGAAGCTCGGCGAGCGGATCCAGCTCGTGGGCGACGACGTGTTCGTCACCAACCCCGAGCGGATCGCGCGGGGCATCACCGAGGGCGTGGCCAACGCCGTGCTGATCAAGGTCAACCAGATCGGGACGCTGAGCGAGACCCTCTCCGCCATCGAAATGGCCAAGCGAGCAGGGTATCGGGTGGTCATCAGCCATCGCTCGGGCGAGACCGAGGATGCGACGATCGCCGACCTCGCCGTGGCGGTGAACGCCGGACAGATCAAGACGGGAAGCGCATCGCGAAGCGATCGCATCGCCAAGTACAACCAGCTCCTGCGCATCGAGGAGGAGCTCGGTGGGTCCGCCACCTTCCTCGGACGCGAGGCGTTTTGATCTTGGCTCGGCCAGGCTTGGGTCCGGGGAGGTAGGCGCGGTGCCCTTCACGTGGGCAACCCCCGAACCCGCTGCGAGGCCTGATCGATGACCGACCCCAACGTGGTGTCACTGGCGGGCGCGGACGCCGAGCCCGACGCATGGCGCGGCGGCCTCGGCCGCAAGGGCACGAAGGTCGTCGCAACCCTCGGGCCGGCATGTTCCTCCGACGAGGCGGTGCGCCTGCTCATCCGGGCCGGGGTGGACGCCTTCCGGCTCAACTTCAGCCATGGCACGCACGATACGCATCGCGAGAACATCCTGAGGGTCCGCCGGATCGCCAGCGAAGAGGGCCGGATGGTGGCCATCTTGCAGGACATCCAGGGGCCCAAGATCCGGATCGGCGAGGTCACTGGCGGCCAGGTCGAGCTCGTTGGCGGCGCGGAGTACATCCTGACGGCGTCCGAGGTGATCGCGGACTCGCGGCGGGCTTACGTCTCGCTGCCGCGCATGACCGAGGACGTCAAGGTCGGGGCTCACGTGCTGATCGACGACGGCCTGATCGAGCTCCAGGTCATCCGGATCGAGGACGGTGAGCTCGTGTGCCGGGTGATGGTGGGCGGATGGCTCAAGCCC
Source organism: bacterium (assembly GCA_021790035.1). Lineage (GTDB taxonomy): Bacteria > Cyanobacteriota > Sericytochromatia > S15B-MN24 > VGJW01 > JAJXWQ01. The sequence continues at coordinate 1,852 of JAJYIO010000150.1, forward strand.
CACAAGGGCGTCAACTTCCCCGGGGCTTCCCTGCGGGTTTCGGTCATCACCGACAAGGACCGGGCCGATCTTCAGTTCGGCGCCGAGATGGGTGTCGACTGGGTCGCGGCATCCTTCGTGCAGCAGGCGCAGGACATCCTGGAGGTCAAGGAGCTTCTCGCCCGTCTTGGCAAGCGCACGCCGGTCATCGCCAAGATCGAGCGGCGCGAGGCCGTTGCGGCCATGCGCGACATCATCCTGGTCGCTGACGGCGTGATGGTGGCACGGGGTGACCTTGGCGTGGAGATCCCGGTCGAGGACGTGCCTCTGGTGCAAAAGGAGATCATCCGCATCTGCAACCTGGAAGGGAAGCCGGTCATCACCGCGACGCAGATGCTCGATTCGATGGTCCACAACCCGCGCCCGACGCGAGCCGAGGCCAGCGACGTGGCCAATGCCATCCTGGATGGCACCGACGCGGTCATGCTGTCGAACGAAACCGCAGCCGGCCAGTACCCGGTCGAGGCGGTCGAGATGATGACGCGGATCGTCTTGCAGACCGAGCGCGCCCAGAAGGTATTAGAGCGCCCCGAGCTCGGCATGCACTACATGCGGCCGGTCCAGGACGCGATCGCGCATGCCGCCGTGCAGATGGCGCCCGATCTCGGGGCCAACGCGATCCTGACGGCGACTCACTCGGGCTCCTCGGCCCGGTCGGTCAGCAAGTACCGGCCGCGGTGTCCCATCCTCGCGGCGGCCGTCAGCGAGGAGGTTTGCCGGCAGCTGGCCCTGGTCTGGGGCGTCGTGCCGTTCTTCGTGCCGGAACTCGTGAGCGTCGACGAGCTGTTCAAGCAGGCCATCAGCCAGGCCACATCGGCGGGTCTGGTCGAGGATGGAGATGTCGTGATCCTGGTCGCGGGAGTTCCGATGGGAGTCCCCGGGACCACGAACATGATCAAGGTCGAGATCGTCTCGATCGTCCTGGCCCGGGGCATGGGACTCGGCCAGCGTGCGGTGTCGGCGGTCGCCCGTCGTTTCACCACACCTGCCGAGGCCAACGTTCAGCTCGGCGACGGCGAGATTCTGGTGTGCGATCACACCGATCCCGCGTGGGAGCCTGCCATGCACAAGGCCGCGGCCATCGTGGTGCGAGCGGGTGGACTCACCAGCCACTCGGCCATCGTCGCGCTCGAGATGGGAATTCCGGTCCTGCTGGCGGTCGAGGACCTCGAGAAGATCCCCGACGCCTCGGTCGTCACCGTCGATCCCATCCACGGAGCGGTGTACCAGGGCCAGGTGCGCATCTGATGACCATCGTCCGGAAAGGTCGCGCTACCGGGCTCGCAGCCTGAGGTTGGCCAGGATGAGGGCCAACGCCGTCGCCACGGTTGCCGAGACGCGCCAAATCGAGCGGGCGACCATCGAATCCGTCGGCATCCCGGTCGAGGTCTTGATGGAGCGCGCGGCCCTTGGCGTGGCTGCCGTGGTGGCCGGGCAATCGGGTGCATCGGATCGGATGGCGGTTCTGGCCGGGACCGGGCACAACGGGGGCGATGCGGCGGCGTGCGCTCGCATCCTGCGCTCGTGGGGATACGATTCGCACCTCTACCTGGCGTCCGGAACGCCGGGGCCCGTGGTGGCGGCCCAGATCGCCGCGGCGCGAGCCTACGGCGTCTCGATCTGGCCCCTGGCCGAGTTCCGGGCGGCTCCGGTGGTCGTCGACGGCCTCTTCGGGTTCGGACTCGACCGACCTCCCGAGGGCGCGATCCGCGACGCGATCGGCCGTGTCAACGAGAGGCGCAGCGGGATCGTAGTGGCCATCGATCTTCCCAGCGGCACCCACGGCGACACGGGCTCCGCGCCGGGCATTCGGGTCGACGCCACGCACACGGTCGCGACGGGCCTGGTCAAGCTGGGCGCCGTCAGCGATCCTGCGGTCGATGCGGTCGGTGAGCTCTGGCAGGCCGACCTGGGATTCCCGCAATCCGAGGTCGAGGCCCTGTCGGGCCATATTCTCGGACCGGCGGCGCTGCCCGGACGCCGGCGCTCAGCGCACAAGGGGGATGGGGGCACGGCGGTCGTCATCGGGGGCTCGGCGGCGATGAGCGGCGCCCCGGGTTTGGTGGCCAGGGCGGCCTACCGGGCGGGGGCCGGGCTCGTCATCGCGATGGTGCCGCGGTCCATCCGTGAGGCCGTGGCGATCGGCGTCCCCGAGGCCCTGGTGGTGCCCTTGCTGGAGGAGGATGGGAGCCTCGTTCCGGGGGCTTCCGAACAGATCATCCCGTATCTCGAGCGTGCCACGGCCGTCTCGATCGGTCCGGGCCTGGGGACCCGCGAGGGATCCCGCTCCCTGGCGAGATGGCTCTGGTCCGCCTGGGATGGTCCGCTTCTGGTTGACGCGGATGCGCTGGTTTCGGGCGCGATCGGCGAGCCTCGACAGGGGGCGACGATCTTGACGCCGCACCCGGGCGAGGCGGGGCGTCTTCTCGGCCGGTCCGTCCAGGAGGTCCAGGGGGATCGATTGGCGACAGGTCGCGAACTTGCGGCGCGGACGGGCGCGACGATCGTGCTGAAGGGTGCTCGCACCCTGGTCGTGCGTGCCGACATGCAGTACGGCGTCCTGGTCCGGACCACGCCCGCTCTGGCGACCGCAGGAAGCGGGGACGTCCTGTCGGGCTTCATCGTGGGCCTGATGGCCCAGCGACACGGGGCCGTTCAAGCCGCAGAGCAGGCGGTGGTCCTGCACGCAACCGCGGGGCTGCGCGCCAGCCAGAGCGGCCGTGCGGGCGGTGTAGTCGCCCGAGATCTGCTAGACTATTGCATCTTCACTGGGGAGTCTCTTGGCGGTCCCCTACCCTCGATCGGGTTCCCGGCCATCCGGTTGACCTGAGGGCCCGGCCGGAATCCGGGCGGGCGGACCACATCCAGGCAGGCTACCGAACGCGCCGTGTGCGGGTTGCCGATAGGCGCCCGAGTTCAAAGGAGAACCACCGTGCTGGATGCCGCCTCCCCCGCCGTGCGTCGGACGGGAACCGACATCGAGAAGGACCTGTCCCTCGAGATCGTGCAGGTCACCGAGGCCGCCGCGATCGCCGCAGGCCGTTGCATGGGCCAGGGCGACAACAACGGGGCCGATCAAGCGGCCACCGATGCGATGCGCCAGGCGCTCAACGAGCTCGAGATCTCGGGTCGGATCGTGATCGGAGAGGGAGAGCGCGACGAGGCGCCGATGCTCTACATCGGCGAGGAACTCGGCAAGGGCGGCGTCGAGGTGGACATCGCCGTGGATCCCCTCGAAGGAACCAACCTGGTCGCTCGCGGTCTGGCCAACTCGATCGCCGTCATGGCGGTCTCGGAGCGCGGCGGACTGGTCCACGCTCCCGACACCTACATGGAAAAGCTGATCGTCGGTCCCGCCGCTGCGGGCAAGGTGGATATCACGGCGCCGATCAAGACCAACCTCGCCATCATCGCGATGAGCATGAATCGCGACATCGAGGACCTCACGATCGTCATCCTGGATCGCCCCCGCCACAAGAACCTCATCGACGAGGTTCGCGCTGCCGGGGCGCGCATTCGCCTCATCGGCGACGGTGATGTCGCCGCAGCCATTTCATCGGCGGTTCGTGGTACCGCGGTGCACGGCGTGTTCGGCACGGGCGGGGCTCCCGAGGGGGTGCTCGCGGCGGCCGCCATGAAATGCCTCGGCGGGGAGATTCAGGCCCGCTTCAGGCCGCGCAACGACGACGAGGCCGACCGCTGCCGCAAGATGGGCATCGACCTCGACAAGGTCTATACCACCAACGAGCTCGCGCCTGGCAAGAGCATCATCTTCTCGGCGACCGGTATCACCGAGGGCGATATCCTCCACGGCGTCCGTTACTTCGGCTCGGGATGCCGCACCTACTCGCTGGTCATGACGCTCGACGCCGGACTCATCCGCTTCATCGACAGCGTGGTTCTCACCGATCGCCGCACCCCGGTGCAGCTCGAGAGGTTCTAGTCGGATCGTTTTACAGCCGGCTGTAGAACGTCTACAGGAACCTCGAAACCACCCGCATGATCTGGGCCTCGGCCTTCTGCACGAGGGTCAACGGCTGGGCCGGTGTGCTGCGGTTCTTCCAGTCCTGGTCGAAAACCGATTCGACCTGGCCGGCCACCGCGCCCTTCATCCATACACCCAGCTCGTGGTTGTCGAACGCGCTCGAGTGCACCCAGTTGGTCGAACCGCCGAGGACCGTCTGGCCATCGAATACGGCGACCTTGGCGTGCATCTCCTTCATCCCGGGCGCCAGCGTGAACCAGTGCACGGGGATGCCCGCCGCCCGTAGCTTCTCGGCGGCCAGGATATCGTACGCCTTCTTGCTCGGCGACATGATGACCCGGACGGCTATCCCGCGCTTGTGAGCGGCGATGAGCGCGCCGAGTTCGTCGGGCTGGGACATCGTGTACATCAGCACGTCGATGGACCGGGTGGCGTGCTGGATCGCAGCGAGCGTGTCTTGGTAGGTCTGCTGGGCCACCTTGGGATCGTCCTTGGGCGCCGTCTCGGTGATCCCGATCCGGGTATCTCCACCCGACACCGGGGTCCCGGCCGCGACCGGAATCGGCTTGAGCGCCGGTAAGCCGGACGACACCAGCGTCCCGGTGACATGTGCGTTGTCCCAGCTCTGGGCAAACATGGCCTGGAGCTTGGGGACGGCGGGGCCCTGGACCTCGTAGTC
>JAJYIO010000151.1 GCA_021790035.1 bacterium
CTCGGGAAGCACCATCTTCAAGTACGCCAGGCCGGATACCGCCAAGGTGACGACGTCGTGAAGGGATTTCTCCTGGTCGTCGGAGCGCTGGTGGTCGGGGTGCTGATCGGGGCTCTGAGTCCCCTCACCATTCCGCCGGCGTGGTCCAAGTACGTGGCGGTGGCCATCCTTGCGGCCCTGGACACCGGCCTCGGCGGCATCCGGTCCGGCATGGAGATGAGGTTCGATCTGCTGGTGTTCATCAGCGGATTCACGGCCAACACCCTCCTCGCCGCCGGCCTCACGTTCCTGGGCGACAAGCTCGGGATCGACCTTTACCTGGCTGCGATCGTTGTGTTCGGCGTTCGGATCTTCGAGAACCTCGCCAAGATTCGCCGCTTGTTGCTAAGTCGGTTCTGGACCGCGTGACGAAGGGGGCCCCAGTCGTGTTCGAAAGTATCGAGACCTCCCAGGACGTCAACATCAAGGTGATTGGCGTGGGTGGCGCGGGTGGCAACGCCGTCAATCACATGATTGCCAGCTCGGTCAACGGCGTCGAGTTCTGGACGATCAATACCGACGTCCAGTCCCTTAACCACTCGAAGGCCGATCACAGGCTCCAGATCGGCCAGAAGTTGACCCATGGCCGCGGCGTCGGTGGCAAGCCGGAGATCGGCTACAAGGCCGCCGAGGAGAGCCGGGACGACATCATGGCGGCCCTCGACGGCGCCGAGGCTGTGTTCATCACGGCCGGGATGGGCGGCGGGACCGGAACCGGAGCGGCTCCGGTAGTCGCCGAGGTTGCGCGCGAACTCGGGGCACTGACCATCGGCGTCGTTTCGCGGCCGTTCGCATTCGAGGGGAAGACCCGAGAGCGCTGCGCCCTTGAGGGTATCGATCGCCTGATGGAGCGGGTCGACACCTTGATCGTCGTCCCCAACGAGCGCCTGGTGGAGGAGAGCGGCAACAAGCTCACGTTCAAGGATGCCTTCGGCATGGCTGACGACGTGTTGCGCCAGGGGGTCCAGGGCATCAGCGACATCATCACCACCCCCGGTTACATCAACGTCGATTTTGCCGACATCCGCACCGTGATGGCCGATGCGGGCACGGCCCTCATGGGGATCGGCGTGGCCTCGGGCGAAGGCCGCGCGATCGAGGCCGCTCGCATGGCCGTGGCCTCGCCGCTCCTCGAGACCTCGTTCCGGGGTGCCACGGGCGTCATCTTCAACATCCGCGGCAGCCAGAACGAACTGACCATGCACGAGGTCAACGAGGCCCTCAAGATCGTCCACGACGAAGCCGCCGCGGACGCCAACATCATCTTCGGCGCCGTGTTCGACGAGAAGCTGGCCGGCCAGGTCCACGTCACCGTGATCGCCACCGGGTTCGAGGGTTTTGCCAGACCGCAGCTGCAAGCGGCAGTGGCCACGGAAATCGAGGCCCCGGCCAAGACCATCCTCCGCCACCCTGCGGCTCCCAGCATCGCCCACACCGACGGGCCCAGCTCGGCCGACATTCCCGAGTTCCTGCGCAACATCATCCGCCCCCGGTAGCCAGGGCGATCCAGGGGGGGCCGCTTCGGCCTTCTCTCGTCGGGCGTCTTGGTAGAATGGGGTGCAACCCGCTGCTTAGGAGCTCGTCTTGGACTACAAGAGCACCCTCAACCTCCCGGTCACCGCCTTTCCGATGCGGGCCAACTCCGCGGTCCGCGAGCCCGAGTTGCAGGCGTTCTGGGATCGCGAGCGCGTCTACGAGCAGCTCCTGGAGAGCCACCGGAAGGGTCCTCGATTTCTGCTTCACGATGGACCTCCGTACTCCAGCTCGGGGAAGATCCACATCGGGCATGCGCTGAACAAGATCCTGAAGGACATGGTGGTCAAGCACCGCGCTCTTCTTGGCTATTACGCGCCTTTTGTCCCTGGCTACGACACCCATGGTCTCCCGACCGAGATTGCTGCCCTCAAGGAGCTCAAGGACCAGAAGAAGGCCCTCGCTCCGCTCGAAATTCGCACCCTTTGCAAGGAATTTGCGCAAAAGAGCATCTCCGGGCAGCATACGGCCTTCAAGCGGCTGGGGATCTTTGCCGACTGGGAGCATCCTTACGTGACGATGCAACCGGAATTCGAGGCCACTCAGATCCGGGTTTTCGGTGAGATGGCAGCCAAGGGCCACATCTACAAGGGCCTCAAACCCGTCTACTGGTGCTCGACCTGCGTCACGGCGCTGGCCGAGGCCGAGGTCGAGTACGATGACCACGCGTCGCCTTCCATCTACGTCGAGTTTCCGCTGATTCACAGCGATGTACCGCAGCTGCAGGAGCGCCTCGCGGCCGGTCGGTCGGTATACCTGGTGATCTGGACGACCACCCCCTGGACCTTGCCGGCGAACATGGCGATCGCCGTCCACCCGGATTTCGAGTACACCGTGATCGAGACCGACCGCGGGGATCTGGTGGTGGCCCGGGAGAGAGTTCACGCGGTCACGGAAGCCGCGACCCTCGCGGACGCGCGCCCGACGGACCTCGTTTTCAAGGGCAAGGAGCTCGAGCACTCCAGATACCGTCACGCGTTCCTCGACCGCGAGTCCCCGGTCATCCTGGCCCCTCACGTGACGCTCGAGAGTGGTTCCGGTCTGGTTCACACCGCCCCGGGACACGGCCAGGAGGACTACGTCGCCGGGCAGCTATACAAGCTACCGGTCTTCGCCCCGCTCGACGATCGCGGGGTCTTTACGCCCGAAGCGGGAGAGCTCGTGGCCGGGCAATTCTACGCCAAGGCCAACCCGATCGTGGTGTCCCGGCTCGAGGAACTCGGCCGGCTGCTTGCGGCGGATTCGATCACTCACAGTTACCCACACTGCTGGCGGTGTCACAAGCCCATCATCTTCCGGGCTACCGAGCAATGGTTCGCCTCCATCGAGGGCTTCCGTCAGCAGGCCCTCGACGAGATCCGCCAGGTGCACTGGCATCCCGCCTACGGCGAGGTCCGCATCTCCAACATGGTCGAGAATCGCTCCGACTGGTGCGTGTCCCGGCAGCGTACCTGGGGCGTCCCCATCCCGGTCTTCTACTGCCAGTCGTGCGATACCCCGCTCATCACTCCCGAGACGACCGACCGGGTCGCATCCGTCTTCGCCCAGGAGGGTTCGGACGCTTGGTGGCGGCGCGATGCCTGCGACCTCCTGCCGGCTGGAACGCGCTGTGGCAAGTGCGGCCTCACGGACTTCCGCAAGGAAAAGGACATCATGGACGTCTGGTTCGACTCCGGCGTCACCCACGAGGCGGTTTGCGCCCGGCGCGATCTCGGCTGGCCGGCCGATCTCTATCTGGAGGGTTCCGACCAGTACCGCGGATGGTTCCAGTCCTCGCTCTTGACGGCCGTCGCCACGCGAGGGAAGGCTCCGTACCGCATGGTGATCAAGCACGGGTTTGCCCTGGATCCGCAAGGTCGCAAGATGAGCAAGTCCCTTGGCAACGTCGTGGATCCCTATCAGGTTCTCGAGAAGTATGGCGCGGATGTCTTGAGGCTCTGGGTCTCGAGCGTGGATTACACCGAAGACGTCAAGATCGGCGAGGGGATCCTGCAGCAGCTCGCCGAGGTCTACCGCAAGATTCGCAACACGGCGCGGTTCCTGCTGGCCAACCTGGCCGACTACGATCCTCGCACGATGGCGGTTCCGGACTCCGAGCTCCGGGAGATCGACCGGTTCGCCTTGCACCGCCTGCAGGAGGTCACCCAGCAGGTTCGGGGCTTCTTCGAGACCTACGAGTACAACGGGTTCTACAGCCTGATCCAGAACTACTGCGTCGTCGATCTATCGAGTTTCTACCTCGACGTGATCAAGGATCGCCTCTATGCGTCGGCCGAGGACGCTCCGGGCCGACGTGCCGCTCAAGGCGTGCTACACCAGATTCTCATGCGGTTGATGCGACTCATCGCGCCGGTCCTCTCGCACCTGGCCGAGGACATCTACCAGCACCTTCCCTTCAAGACCGAGCAGTCGCCTACCAGCGTCTTTCTCCTCGACTTCCCGGAGGTCGAGGAGCGCTGGCGCGATCCCGTCCTCGCGGACCGCTGGGCGCGGGTCCTGGAGCTCCGGGAGAAGGTCAACAAGGCCCTCGAGGAGGCGCGCCAGCAGAAGCTCATCGGATCGGCCGTCGATGCGCTCGTCACCGTTCCCGCCACCGAGCGGCCAGATTTTTCGACCGGCGCTCCCGAAGAGGTTCTGCGCGAGGCGCTGAACGTTTCCCAGGTCGAGATCGCCGGCTCGGAGATCTCGGTCGAGCCGGCCCCTGGGGTCAAGTGCGCCCGCTGCTGGCTGATCCTACCCACGATCGGCCAGGACCCGGCACACCAGGAGCTATGCCCTCGTTGCGCCGCGGCCGTCGGCGGTCAGCTCTCGGGGATCCGGTGATGGGCCCGACCGACGACGGCTCGAGCCTCGCCTCGATCGCGCCCCGGCTCGAGCCGGGCTGGGAGTTATCCGAGGGCGGTCAGGCCCTGCGCTGCAGTGCGATCCCATACGCGCACGGATTCTCGACGCGGCTGGGCGGATTGAGCAAGGGTGCGTTCACCTCCCTCAACCTGGCATCGGACAAGAGCGACGATCCCGAGGCCGTCGCCGAGAACCGCCGGCGGTTCGCCGCGGCAGCCGGCCTGAGCGGTCCCTGGATCGCCCTCGATCAGGTTCACGGCAGTGAAGTCGTTGTCGTCACCGCAGCGGACCTCGCCCCGGGTGCTTGCGGCGATGCCCTGGTGACCGCGACGCCCGGGCTTCCCATCGCGGCGCAGGTGGCGGACTGCGTGCCGGTGCTCCTGGCTGACGTCCGCGGGCGGGCCGTCGCCGCCGTGCACTCGGGATGGCGCGGGACGGTTGCGGGCGTCCTTCCTGCCGCGATCCGCGCCATGGTCAAGCTGGGCGTCAACCCGGTGGACGTCGTGGCGGCCATCGGGCCGGCAGCTCGCAAGTGCTGCTACGAGGTCGGAGACGAGGTCGTGGCCGCGCTCGAGGAGATCTCGCCCCCGACCCCCGTGGATGACCGCGAGGGCTGGCTGGGCCAGGGTCCCAGACGCTGGCACGTCGATCTTCCGGTGGTCCTCCGCAGGCAACTCCGGGTTGCCGGCATCCAGCCCGACCGTATCCACGACTCGGGGCTCTGCACGATCTGCCGGCAGGATCTGCTCTTTTCCTATCGCAGGGACGGCGTTGACTCCGGCCGGATGGTGGCGGCCATAGAGCTTTCGCGATAGCGAGGCGCCCGCGGGTCGGCTCGGCTGGCGCCGGTAAATCGCTGGGCCAGCCTTTGCCTGCGACACATTCGCTTAACCGCGCCGCCACCCTCAAGAAAGCGCCTGGAGCCATCATGAAGGCCTAAGGATTCCCACCCTTCCTTCCCTGAAAACGAAGCCCGGGGCCCCCTTCCCGGGCTTCCCTTCACGTTGGTGATCTTTCGCCCCCTGGCGTCCTGGGCCAGGTAAAATGGCGAGATGGCACCTTACCAGCACAACCTCACGGTCCGGTTCCGGGACTGCGATGCCTTCGGCCACGTCAACAACGCCGTCTACCTGACGTATCTAGAGGAAGCTCGCTCGCACTGGCTGTTTTCCTTGACCCGGGCGGCCAGCCTGGAGCAGATCCCGTTCATCGTGGCCTCGGTCCAGATCGACTACCGCTCGCCCGCTCACTTCCCCGAGGACCTGGCCATCTCGGTGCGCGTCGATGAGGTGCGTAGCCGCAGCTTTGCCCTCGCATCCGAGATCGTTTGCGGCGATCGCCTCGTGGCCAACGCTCGGGTCGTGCTCGTCACCTATGACCATGCCACTCGAAGGGCAGTCCCCATCCCGGAAGAGCTCAAGCTTCGGATCCTCGCCACGGTCTAAACAGGTTCACATTGATTGGAAGACATCCGCCAGGCGAGGAGATCCGCGAAGCGCCCGCGCAGCGTACACGGCGGGCACGTGAGCAGGCACTGCAGCGGTTGACGAAGCATGGCGGAATGGATGACGGTCAAGGTGACCCTCTTCAGGGCAATTCGAGGAGTCCAGGTGATGCTCTCCGGTATCGGTTCCACGCGACGCCCTCTGGTCATCGGCCACCGCGGGGCCCGCGGCCACGCCCCCGAGAACTCCATGGCAGCCTTCGAGAAGGGTGCTGCTCTCGGCGCCGATCTGGTGGAGTGCGACGTCCATCTTTCCCGTGACGGGCAGGTCATGGTCATCCACGACGAGACCGTGGATCGCACCACCTCGGCCAGGGGCCGGGTGCAAGACCTGGATGCCGGCCATCTGGCGCAACTCGACCTCGGCGACGGCAGGGGCATTCCCCGGCTCGTCGACCTGCTGGATTGGGTGGCTCGGCAGCGGGGCGAGGGACTCGGGGGTGATTCACGCCCGCTCGGGATCGTGATCGAGATCAAGAACGGGCCGGTGTTCTATCCGGCGATCGCCGCGAGGGTCGTCGAGGCGATCGCCAGGGCGGGCATGATCGACCGTGCGATGGTCATCAGCTTCGACCATCTCGCCGTACGCGAGGCCAAGGCTCTGTGCCCGGCTCTCGCGACCGGAATCCT
>JAJYIO010000152.1 GCA_021790035.1 bacterium
CCTGCAGATCGGAGAGCCCGCCGTCATCGCCGAGCGGACCGGGATCACGACGATCGCGGATTTCCGCCCGGCGGACATCGCCGCCGGCGGCCAGGGAGCGCCCCTGGTACCCTACGCCGACCGCGAGCTCTACGCCCTTCCTGGCCGCGCCGCGGTCCTGCTCAACCTCGGCGGCATCGCCAACCTGACCTGGCTGGACGGGCGTGTTCCGGGCGGCGATCCGAGCCCCACCCTCGCCTTCGACACGGGCCCCGGCAACATGGTCATCGATGCCGTCTGCCGGGCCCTCTTCGATCAGCCCTTCGATCGCGGCGGCCGGATCGCGGCGAAAGGCTCGGCGCACGCGGGCCTCCTGGCCGGGTTGCTGGAACACCCGTTCTTCCGCTCGCAGCCGCCCCGATCGACCGGCCGCGAGGAATTCGGCTCCGCCTACGTGGACCGGCTCCTCGCTTGGGGCAGCGAGCTGGGCCTGACACCGGCCGATCTTCTCGCCACGGCGACCGTGCTCACGGCTCGCACGGTTGCACACGCCATCGCGACGTTCCTGCCGGATCGGCCCGACGTCCTCCGCGTGAGCGGAGGCGGAGCCCACAACGATTACCTGCTCGAGCAGCTGAGCCAGGGTCTTCCGGGCGTCGAGATCGATGTCCTTCCCGACGCCGATGCCAAGGAGGCTGTCGCCTTCGCCCTCTTCGCCTACCGGGCGGCCTTCGGCCAGATCAACCACGTCCCCGAGGCCACCGGAGCCGGACGTCCGCTGGTCCTCGGAAAGATCGTGCCGGGGAGAAATTTCGGGCGCGTCTTCCTCGCACCGCCCGCCGGGTCCGCCACCACCCATACCGGATCGCCCCTCCCGACCACCGAGGCCACCCACCCTGAGACCGAGCACCTCGACGTGCTCTCGGCCCGCGATCTGGCGACGCTGATGGCCGAGGAGGAATTCGAGGTGGCCCGGGCGATCTCGGACCAGGTTCCGGCGATCGCCGAGGGCATCGAGATCATCGCCGATCGCCTGAGCCGCGGCGGGCGCCTCTTCTACGTCGGAGCCGGCACCTCGGGACGCCTCGGGGTTCTCGACGCGGCCGAGTGCCCGCCGACCTTTTCGACGCCGCCGGATCAGGTGCAGGCCCTCATCGCCGGCGGGCCCCCGGCCCTGGTGGCGGCGATCGAGGGTGCCGAGGACGACGCCGAGGCCGGGCGCCGTCAGCTGGCAAGCCGCAAGCTGGCTCGCCAGGACGTGGTCGTGGGTCTGTCCGCCTCCGGCACGGCGCCGTTCGTCGCCGGCGCGCTCGCACTGGCACAAGAGAGCGGCTGCGCCACGTTGATGGTCACGTGCAACGACCGGCTCGCGGGCCATCTTGCGGATCTCGTGATCGCCCTGTCGGTCGGCCCCGAGGTCCTCTCTGGTTCGACCCGCCTCAAGGCCGGCACGGCGACGAAGATCGTCCTCAACGCCCTCTCGACCGGTGCGATGGTCAAGCTCGGCAAGGTCTACGGCAACCTGATGGTCGACGTGCACGTATCCAACCGCAAACTCCGTCAGCGGGCCGAGCGCATCCTGGCTTGCGTGGCCGGGGTTTCCGCCGACGACGCGGGGCCCCTTCTAGAGGCTGCCGGCGGGAGCGTCAAGGTCGCGATCGTGATGCGTCGTCTCGGCCTGAACGCCGACCAGGCCCGACTCCGCCTCGACCGAGCCCAAGGCCATCTCCGGGCGGTGCTCGAGGAGACCTCTGGCCCCGGCGGGTTCCCTCGAGTCACTGCCCGAGCGCCGCGATCCTTCCCGTAGATGGCATCTGCACGGGTCGTCTCTTCGCCACCGATAGGGCCAAGCTCACGTAGCGGCTTGCCATCAGCCGGAGAGAGTTCGAGGGAACCGGCGGGTTCCCTCGAGTCATTGCCCGAGCGCCGCGAGGGAGGATCGAACTTCCACCCTAGCTCAGCTGCACGGGCAGGCGGCCGGCAAAAGGAATCTCGCCACAGAGCGCCCGGATCGCCGCCCTCTGGCTGTCTTCCAGGGGTCCGTAGGCGCAGGCGTACCCGGCTACCGCCGGGAACTGGGAGACGAGATAGGGGCTGTTGAAGGAAACCGCAACCACCGGCGCCGGACCATCGGCAAGGTCGCGCACGAGCTGGGCCATCTCGTCCGACAGGTCGCTGCGGTCCTTCCAGGCCTTGACCAGGGCGAAGATCCCGACGCCCACGGTGGTGGCTTGTCTGGCCCGGGCCATGATGTCGGCGCGAGCATCCGGCGACAGACCCGGCCGGGCCAGCGCCCACGAGATCTGCCGTCGATCCAGCTCCTCGGCGAGCGGTCCATGCAGCATGCCAGCGAACTCGGAGCCAGGTGCCTGCCGGACCACGGCGTCGTCGTCGTCATCCACGATCACGAAAAACGCCCCGGGGCCCATGGGCAGGTGATCCGCGCCGCGCACCAGCGTCATCGCGCGTTCGGCGAGTTCCCGGGCGAAGGTCCGATTCGCGGCGGTGTCGAGAACCCCCGGTGCAGGCGAGCGATCGCGGTCGAGATCCAGCCGCCGGCGGGCCGCCTCGAGCCGCCCGAACGCCTCGCGCAGGCGCGCCTCCGAAACGAGACCGCGCTCCACCGCAGTCAGGATGGCCTGTCGAGCCGAGAACGGATCGCGCGGCATCAATAGCACGTCGCAACCGGCATCGAGGGCTGCTGCCACGGCCTCGGCCTCGCCGAAGGTGGCGGTGATGCCTCCCATGATGAGGGCGTCCGTGACGACCAGGCCCGCAAAGCCCATCTCGTGGCGCAGGAGGTCGGTCATGATCGCCTTCGACAGCGTCGCCGGCACCCCCGAGCCGTCGAGGGCAGGCACCGCCAGATGCGCGGTCATCACGGCCCCCACGCCGGCCGCGATGCATTCCCGGAAGGGCGCGAGTTCGACTGCGTCGAGACGAGGGCGATCCGCCAGGATCGTCGGCAGCCGCGAGTGCGAATCGACCGCCGTGTCGCCGTGGCCGGGAAAATGCTTGGCCGTGGCCAGCAGACCGTGCTCCTGGGCCCCGCGGATCCACGCCGCGGCAAGCCGTCCGACCCGCCCGGGCTCCCCGCCGAAACTCCGGATATTGATGATCGGATTGCGCGGATTGACGTTCACATCGGCAACCGGCGCAAAAGCCCAGTTGACGCCGCGAGCCCGGGCCTCGACCGCGGTGATGCGTCCCGCCTCGTACGCTGCGTCCTCCGAGTCGATCGCCCCCAGCGCCATGAGCGGCGGCAGCACGGTCGCGCCAGCAAGCTGCTGGCCAGCGCCGAACTCGATGTCGCCAGCCACCAAGAGCGGTCGCTCGCTACGGGCCTGCAACTCGGCCAGGATCTCGCCCAGGTCCGGGCCCCCGCGAAAAACGATGAATCCGCCCCAATGGTTGTCATCCAGGCTCCGGGCAAGCCTCGAAACCTCGGCCCTCGAGACCGGCGGCAGCACCGGACAGATGAGCTGGCCGGCGAGTTCGGCGATGGAAGGCGGCATGTCGACGCCAGTGTAGCAGTTCGCCCGGGCTTGCGCCCGGGCGACAGCCTCGAGATCCCCGTGCGGGCTATTGCGACATGATCATGCTGCCCGAACCCCCGGTGGCCGGTGCAGCGCTACCCCACTGGTATCCGATTCCGGCGACGATCTCCTGTTCGCTGTTGTGGAGGTCGTCTAGCGGCCGGTAGAACCAGTTGGCCTGAACATAGGTGTTATCGGAAAGCACGATTCGCCCGCCCAGTCCATGCTCGAGCTGCAACCCGCCGTTGTAGGCACTCGACGCCGGGGTCACGTTACCCTCGCCCACGATGTTGTAGCCGATGACGATCCGACCCAGGTCGAGATCGAGGCCCAGACCCAGGCCCGGCTTGAGGCCGATCGACATCGCCTTGAGGCCAAGAGACGCAAAGCCATTCAGCGGGCCAAACTTCTGCTCGGCATCGATCCGTGCCTCGGCCCCCTGGCTCATGGCCAGACCGCCGAAGATCGGCGCGGCGGTGAGACCCGGGTAGAACGAGGTCGGCGCGGTCGTCGCGGTCGAGCCCTTCCCGGCATGCACGCTGCCCTCGTCAGGATACAAGTCGGCGCGGTAGTTCACGTCCCAGCCGACGGCCCCGTAATCGTTGGCCATGATCTGGCCGCGGAAACCGGCCATCGTGACGGGCGCGAGCAGCGCATAGACCTCGGTGCCGTCCGCGATGGCATAATCGATGCCGACCTCGCCCGCCACCGGACTCGCCGGCACGCTGGGCGTGGCCCCGAAGGCGAACGCGGGGCCGATGCCGACCTCGCCCCCGCCAGCGGCGAGATAGCGCGGAGCGAACAGGAGCCCACCGCCGGTCCAGATGTCTCCGGGCCTGGCAGCTGAAGAATACTGAGTTCCACCGGAGCTCATGCGCATCTGGGCCAGCGCCGGCGTCGCCGTGAGCAGCGAGATGGCCAGGGGACCGAGGGCGATAGCGCCCAAAAGGCGAGTCTGCATCCGTTACTCCTTCGTGAGCTCCGCGTCGGGGCCACCCTGCGCCGATCCTGTTGCAGGCCACAATGCGTCAGGGGAAACCCTTGATTGTCGGGACGATGTTACCCGAGGCCCCGGCCGCTGTCCACGACACCGATCACGTCCCCCGCAAGGAGCCTGACAACGCGATCTGGAACCCGAGATGACGCTCCGGAAGCCGCGCTCACCTGGACCCGGCAGCCGGGAAATGGCCGGTGACATCGCGGGCGCTCGTCACTGGCAGGGAACTTCTGGGCCAGCTACGATGTCAGGAACTTCGAGGTGCGCTGGCGCCTGGTATCCGTAGCAATCTCGCACCCCGAAACAGACTCGACACCTACTCGACAGGAGGAAGACGATGCGCCGTGCGCTCGCGCTGGGGGCCGCCCTATGGATGGTTTCAAGCGCTCCCGTTTTCGCAGCAACCGCCGATCAAGCATTCAAGGACGTTCCCGCGAGCTGCTGGGCTGCCAACGCCGTCATGCAGATGGCGGTCAAGCGCTCTTTGATGAACGTCTATCCCGACGACACCTTCCGAGGGAACCAGCCCTTCACGAGGGCGCAGTTCGCCGACTCCCTATCTGCTCTCGTGGACGAACTCGAGACCATGTCCAAGGCCAGCTGGAAGGACGGAGCCCCGTATCACTGGGCCCTTGCTGACGTGCCGGCTTCGAATCCGGACCACGACAAGATCTTCAAGATGGTCAACGACTACCATCTCTGGCGGAACGTCCCGACGGTCGATCCTGACCACTTCCACCCCGATCAGACGGTGACGCGCGAGGAAGTCGCCAAGGTGGTGAGCAACCTCCTGTCTACGGGCGAGGCTCAGAAGGCCGTCATGCCGCGGGATCCCCGCGCTCCGCAGAACCCCTTCAAGGATCTGACGCCCGCACAGTGGGCCTACAAGGCCATCCTGACGGACAACAGCCGCTACCGGGTCATGATCGGATTTCCCGACGTCACCTTCCGACCCGACACCGAACTCACCCGCTACCAGTACGCCGCGATCGGCGCCCAGACGTTCGGGATGATCCGCGAGCTGGTGCAGCAGACCCAGGAAGAGAATCAAAACCTGACGACCCTCTCGGGTCTCCAGCTCTTCCAGGGCACGACCCCGCTCTACATCGGCGTACTCGGCTCCAGCAACGCCTTGACGGGCAGCACTGCGAACGTCGAGGTCCGGCCGGTGTTCTACCCGGGCGACGGTTTCATCTTCGGCGACGCTCAAGTCGGGGCCAGTTCCAACATCGCCAACGAGATGGCCCTGACCGTCGGCGGCTGGTTCCAGCGGTATTCGGTCGGTTCCTGGCAGACCGAGCCGTACATCGGCGTCCGCGCCATGAAGACCCCGGCCGGCACGAACGGGGGAGGACTCGTCGGGGGCCTCTTCTACACGCACATCGCCCCCAAGGTCGGCCTGGCGTTCATTCCGGAGGTCAACCTCATGACGACCTACGGATTGGGCGGCGGACTCGACGTCGACCTCTCGTACGACTTCACCCCGAGCCTCTCGCTTCATCTGTCTCCGTCGGTTCTTGGCAGCACCAGTGGCCCGGCTGGACAGCCAACCTTTGGCGGAGGCGGCTCGCTGGGCCTGAGCTTCGCGCTCTGACGCCCGACCGGGAGGTCCTCCCGGCTCTACAGCGTCGCCACGACACGGATCGTCTGACCCCAACCCGCGACCCCCGGCGCCCCCCGCCGGGGGTCGCCTCACAAGAAACTCTCTTCTCCGGCTGCGCCGGCAGTGGTTCGAGGGCAAGCTGCTGCGTAGCCCAGCACAGCAGGTGGCGTTTCATTCAACGCTCACAAGAAACTCTTCTCTCCGGCTGCGCCGGCGGTGACTTGCAGGGGGCCTTGCCCCCCGCAAACTACCCCCCGCTGCGGGCAAGCTGCTGCGTAGCCCTGCTCGGCAGGTGGCGTTTCATTCGAGGGTGTCGGCGCAGACGGTGGGGGACTCATTTGGAAACCTGGCCGCGTCGCGAACCAATCCACGCAGCTTGCCCGCAGCCGGAGAGGGTTCGAGGGCGGCTCGAAGGTTCCG
>JAJYIO010000153.1 GCA_021790035.1 bacterium
AGGCCTCATGAGCCTTCTCGAAGAGCACCGACGTCTGGAGTGCACAACGTGAACCGCCGTATGCCGAACGGCACGTACGGTGGTGTGGGAGCTGGGAGGGAGCAATCCCTCTCGGCTACCCGATCCTGGCGGGTGCTTTGCGTGGTCGCCGAAACCGGGATCATATCCAATCTCCTCCCTGTCCCCGCCGCGCTCGCGGCTCGTATAACCGTTGTCGGGGATGGGGCGAGAGATCTTCTTATCGATGGGTTAAATCTTGGACAGGCTTACTTGGTCAGCCGGCTGGCCGCGCTGGCGAGCTGGCTGGCAGCGCCGGCGATCTGGCTAGCTGGCGCCCGGTGCAGGATCTGAGCCTGTTCTTGCGACGAGAGCGTCTTCCAGTGGTTGAGGAAATCGTAGATGAAGTTGACCTTGGAGTCCTCGATGCCCGCGTGGAAGTGGTAGGTGGGCATCTCGGCGATCGCCTTGTCGACCGACCAGCCCTGCACCACGACCCGGTAAATGGCTGCCATCGCCCCGGTACGGTCGGACCCGTGATAGCAATGGAAATAGACCTTGCCATTGGCCGGATCCGTCACTGCCGAGAGGAACTTGATGCCCTGGGCCATGGTCGGTTCGCCGATGGGCGGCTCGGGATCCTCGATGACCTTCATCCCGACCTTCTGGGCGTACTGGACGTCGGTATTGCTCTCGGGTTCGAGGTTGATGACGGTGTCGACGCCCATGTTCTTGAGCGTATCGAATCCTTGAGGACCCAGCTGCTCGCCACGGAACAGGTGGTCGTCGAGCTTGCCGAGGTTGGAGATGACCGGAGTGTCCTTGACCGGCTGGACCAGCCCGATGACGTCATAGGCGAACTTGCGCAGAGGCGTGGGGGTGTGATCGCCGAGCCAGGAGAGGAAGTTCCCCAGCACGTGCCCGACCTTCTGCAAGGCGGTCTCACCGGAAAAATCGGGAGCCGTCCGGGCCGCCGCGCTGAGGCTCAGCTTGTCGGCAGAAGCGGCGACGCGGGTCGAGGCCTTGTCGGCGCCGATGCCCAGCAAGCCTTCGACATCGTGAGCGCTACCCGCAAGAACGTCGCCCAGCTTTGCCAGGCCGTTGCGCGCCGCGTCACTCGCGATACTCGAGATGGCCATGTCGTCCTCCCTAGACCTCCGTAACCCTGTTTCCTCTATCGCGGCTGCGCGGTCGCGGTCGATAAAATTTGGGTTGAATCACGGTTAATTCCAGCCTCGGAAAGCGCTGCGACGGCCGGGGCGCTGGAGCTGGCCGAAGCCACGAGCGGCTCCCAGAACCAGACTCCGACCTCCGATGCAAAGGGGCCGCTCGCGGTGCCGGCCGTCGGCAGGGGGGACGACACTGCGGCGATCCTGTACACGTCGGGGACGGGGGGCGATCCCCGGGGGGTGGTCCTTTCCCACTCCAATTTGCTGGCCAACACGGCTGCGATCGCGCAGGTGCTCTACGTCAAGCCGCGGGATGTGCTCGGCAGCCTCTTGCCGCTGAACCACGCCTATGCCCTGGTGTGCTCTCTGATGGCCCTGGTGTCGGGGGTGCCACTGGCCGTTGCGGATAGCTTGAGGCCCGACGCCGTTTCCCGAACGCTGGTCGAGGCCCGGGTAACACTGTTGCCGGCCGTCCCGCTCGTGCTCGACCATCTTGCTCGCGCCGTCGAGGACGGCATTGCCGCCCAGCCTCCCGTCCGGCGGTGGCTCGTTCGCAGGAGCGTCCAGCTGGCCGGCTGGCTGCGGGAGCGGTTTGGCGTGCGTCCGGCAAGAATGTCTATCCCGAGGAGCTCGAGGCCCATTACGGTGCCAGTCCGCTCTTGGACCAGATCTGCGTCGTCGCTGCCCAGGACGCGGCAGGCGCGGAGATCCCCCTCGGGATCCTGGTACCGTCGTTAGCCGCCCTGGCCGACGACCCCGAAGACCACGCCATCGAGCATCGGCTGGCCCAGGAACTCGCCCGTCTCTCGGTCGGTCTGGCGGACCACAAGCGGCTCAAGAAATTCGAGATCCAGCGGGAACCCCTGCCGCTTACTCCCTCGCACAAGATCCGTCGGCATCTCGTGCGCAGCGCTCACCGGAGCTCGGGCACCTCGTGATGCACCCGGACGCCTGGAACCCGGTTCCAGCGGCCTGCTAGACGCATGAACGCGGGCACGAGCAGGATGCGGATCACGGTGGCGTCGACCAGCACGGCCAGCTGGGCCGACGGGTCCTCACGCCTGACCCGCCGGCATAGGGCCCGGAGGCTCGCGCGCAGGCCGACGAGGATCATCGTCTCGTGTCCATGGACGGAACGAAGTCGCGGGTCCGGGTGGTCGAGGTACGAGGCCGTCTGTCCGACGAATGCCAGGCGACCGACGTCCCCGCAGGCCGCGACGAGCCACCTGCGGTAGACCGCATCCGAGACCGTGTAGCGCCGGCTCTCGAGCGCCACGACCGCCAGGTGCGCCAGCGGGCTGTGAAAATCACGGTTCAAGAGGTTCGCGACCCGCTCGGACCGGCCATGCGAGATGGCCCCCGATCCGCCCAGCAGGAGGCCGGGCAGCCGCAGCGCCCCGTAAAGGTTGGCTGCCAGCAGCAGGACCCAGAGCCGAACGACGCCCCGGCGCCGCCGGTAGACTTCGCGGCCCAAGGTGCCGAATGCGCTTCGCGGGGGCGGCAAGCTCACCGAGGCGTACCCATCCTCTGGTCGTTCCTCGCCGGGAAGATCTCGATCGCAATCGAGCTTGCTACGGCCGATCGGGCTTATTATAGCGAGACGACCATGGCGATTGCATGAGCTCCGCGCCGGATGCCGAGATCGTGGCGTGACGAGGATCACCGATCGTGAGCGCTCCGGATTCCCTCGCCGGCCTCCCGCAGAGGCCCGGGGTCTACTCGTTTCGCGATTCCCGGGGCCGGCTGCTCTACGTCGGCAAGGCGATCAACATCCGCAACCGGGTGCGGTCGTACTTCCGAGCCGGGGGTGGGCACAGCCCGCTGACGCGGAGGCTCAAGGACATGGCTGTCCGCGTCGAGCATCGCGAGACCGGTTCGGAGCTCGAGGCCCTGGTCGCGGAAGCCCACGCCATCTTGAACTCCCAGCCGCTCTTCAATGTCCTGGGTACGGTGGAGCGCCACCATGTCTTTCTCCGGATCACGGCAGAGCCGGTGGCGCGGGTCCTGGTCACCAGCGATCCCGTCGCCGACGGCTCGCGTTACTTCGGGCCGTTCCGGCGCAAGGAGCTTGAGCCCGCCCTCGAGGCCCTGCAGAAGGTCCTGAAGTGGCGTCGGTGCACCCGCATGGCGCCGGATCGCTGCATCGAGCGCCAGATCGACCGGTGCGCCGCTCCCTGTGTCCCGGAGCCGAACGGCGCCGGCCCGGCGTCACGACACGCCGAGGCGATCGAGGCTCTGGACCGGGTACTTTCCGGCCGGGGCAGGTGGCTGCTCGGCGACCTCGAGTACCAGATGCGTTCGGCATCCCGGGCGCTCGCGTTCGAACGCGCCGCTGCCATCCGCGATCGCCTCCAGGCCCTCGATCGCCTGATCGGCCGGGCCTCGGCGTTGCGGATCGAGGGCGTGCTCGTCACGGGCGCGCCGGGAAGCCCCCGGCTGCTGGCACTCCGGGCTGGCCGCATCGCCAGCGGCGAGGGCTTGCCTCCAGACGGCGTCCAGAGGGCCGATCTGCCAGCTTTCGTGCTGCGGTTTCTCCGGTCGGCATGGCGGCTTCCCGATCCCGGCTCGGCACGCACGGCGATGGAGCTGAGGGAGATGGATCTGGTGGCCCGCTATCTCGAGCGCCACGCCGACGAGCTCATCCCCGTCAGCCGTCGGCGGCTCGAGGCGGCGAGCGAGGCGCTCGCCGGGCGGCTCGAGCTGAATCTTTGACGCCTTGAAAACGGGCTACTGCTGGCTAGCGAGCCAGCGCTCGTAGTCCGCGAACCCCTGGGCCTCGATGCCGGGCGGGGGACCTCCCATGGCCATGAAGGCCGCAAAGAGGGATTCGCGCACGAACTCCGCTAGCTCCGCCGGGGGCTCTTCCTTGCCACGGTAGCCGAGCCTGTCGAGGCCGACGCGGGTCGCGCAGGTGCAAGCTTGCGTGCAGTCGCCGGCCTCGAGGAGGTCCCGGAGAGCGAAGCAGTGCTCGTACCCCAGTCGGGAGTCGTAGATCGTGCACCGGGCGGACGTCGTGTCGAGGAAGTTGCAGTGGTACTCGGTCGCGTAGTTCACGCCGAGGTCGGGCAAGAAGATCCCGATGCGGCAGCAGTTCACCTTGCAGCGGCACGGGTCGCACGCTTCGGGATCGAGCAGCGTCACCAGCGCGCCCCAGTCGACGTGATCGTTCAGGCGATCGCTCATCGGCAGGGCTCGCTCGGGCCTACCGGGCTCAAAGTTGCTTGAAGAAGTCGTTGCCCTTGTCATCCACGAGGATGAACGCCGGGAAGTCCACGACCTCTATCTTCCAGACCGCTTCCATGCCGAGCTCGGGAAAGTCGATGCACTCCACCTTCTTGATGTTCTCCTCGGCCAGGAGCGCGGCCGGGCCGCCGATCGAGCCGAGATAGAACCCGCCGTACTTCTGGCAGGCGTCCGTGACCTGCTGACTCCGGTTGCCCTTGGCGATCATGACCAGCGAGGCTCCCAGCGATTGCAGGAGATCCACGTAAGAGTCCATCCGGCCCGCCGTCGTGGGGCCGAAGGAGCCAGAGGGCTTGCCGGGAGGAGTCTTGGCCGGGCCAGCGTAGTAGATCGGGTGCTCGAGGAGGTACCCGGGGAGCGGCTTGCCCGCGTCGACGATCTCCTTGAACTTGGCATGGGCGATGTCGCGAGCCACCACGATCGTGCCGTCCAGGAGCAGCGGTGTGGATACCGGATGCCTGGTCAGCTCGGACCGCACGGCATCGATGCCGAGGTCGAGGTTGATCCGGACGCCATGCTCGTGCTTGCCCCGGAAGCGGTCCGGGATCAGGCGGCCGGGATCTCGATCCAGCTCCTCGACCCAGATTCCATCCGCGTTGATCTTGGCCTTGATGTTGCGGTCCCCGGAGCAAGAAACGCCCATACCCACCGGGCAGGAGGCGCCGTGCCGGGGCAAGCGGATGACGCGGACGTCATGCGCGAAGTACTTGCCTCCGAACTGAGCGCCGATGCCGAGCTTGTAGGCGGCATCGAGCAGTTTTTGCTCGAGTTCGAGATCCCGGAATGCCTGGCCGTGCTCGTTTCCCTCGGTCGGGAGGGAGTCGTAGTATCTGGCGCTGGCGAGCTTGACCGTCTTGAGGCAAGCCTCCGCGCTGGTTCCCCCGACGGCGAAGGCGACGTGGTAGGGCGGGCAGGCCGCGGTGCCAAGGGACTTCATCTTGTCCAGCAGGAAGTTGAAGAGCTTGTCGGGCGTGAGAAGTGCCTTGGTCTCCTGGAAGAGGTAGGTCTTGTTGGCCGACCCGCCACCCTTGGCGATGAAGAGGAACTTGTACTCCATTCCGGGAGTCGCGTAGAGGTCGATCTGGGCCGGGAGATTGGTTCCGGTGTTGACCTCCTGGTACATGTCGAGCGCGACGGTCTGCGAGTAGCGGAGATTCTCCTCGGTGTAGGTCTGGTAGACCCCTCGCGACAGGTATTCCTCGTCGTTGACCCCGGTCCAGACCTGTTGCCCCTTCTTGCCCACGATCGTCGCGGTTCCGGTGTCCTGGCAGAGCGGAAGTTCGAATTTGGCGGCAACTTCCGCGTTGCGCAGCATGGCGATCGCCACGCCGCGATCGTTGGCCGAGGCCTCCGGATCCGAGAGGATCTTCGCGACCGACTCGTTGTGGCCGCAACGCAGGAGGAAACTGACGTCTCGCATCGCCTGGTTGGCCACGAGCGAGAGAACGGATGGATCGACCTTGAGGACCAGCTGCCCATCGAAGTCGACGACGCGGATCCCGTCTCGGGAGAGAAGGCGGTAGGACGTTGTGTCCGGGCCAAGCGGGAACGGATCCTGGTAGTGAAATGCCTTCACCGGCGCCGGCTGTTTGACGGCCATGGAAGTACCTCTCGAGTGCGTGGCTGGCTGGAAAAAGGCGAACGAGACGCAGTCACCCCTTCTTGAAGCCTGTCTCTCCATTGTATACGGCCCGAAAAAGACCGACCGCCCGAAAATGTCCGGCCGGTCGACAATGCGTAGAGACTACGCGAACCGGATCCGGGACTGACGGCTTCCAGGAGTTCACCCCTCCCGATAGATCGGGAGGGGTGAATGTGGAGGAGGAGGGTTCGGGGAAAGTACCAGCTTCGCGGCCTGCGCTCGCTTCCGATGGGAGTCTATCGGGGGCGCCGGCCGAAATCTGGTAAAGAAACCGCCAAACATGGGAAAAGGTCGGTTTAAGGAAGCCGACCTTCTGGAACTCGATCGAGACTCTGGCTTTACGCCGAGAGATTCAGAGTGCCCGAAGAGGAGCCACCCAGAGCCGTCTGCGCCAGGGCGAGGGTCTGGCCTTGCATGCTCGACATGAGGGGGCTGATTTCACTGGCCTGATACAAACTCGTGACACCGAACTCGG
>JAJYIO010000154.1 GCA_021790035.1 bacterium
CCAAGTTCGCCCGCGCCCTGCAAGAGGCCGGCGGCGGCCGGCTCAAGGCCATCGTCACCGAGGACGACGGTGCGGCGGCCAAGGCGCTCAATCTGGTCAAGCGCCAGGGCCACGGCCGCATCACCTGTTTCCCGCTCAACAAGCTCCAGCCCGCTCGCCGCCTGCCGCCGGTCAAGGCCGCGGGCTGTCTGGGTTACGCCATCGAGAAGATCGCCTTCGAGGCCCGGTACGCGGCGGCGTTCTCGCTGGTCTTCGGCGACACGCTGATCTTCGAGACCCTCGACGCCGCCCGCCCCTACATCGGCCAGTACCGGATGGTCACGCTCGACGGCGAGATCATGGACAAGAGCGGCTCGATGACCGGTGGCCGCGTCAAGCAAGAGCCCGCGCAGTTCCAGGCCAATCTGCAGAAGGACTTCGACGAGAAGAAGGCCGCCTTCGAGAACGCCGCCCAGCGCGTGGCCCGCCAGCAGGCCGCGCTGTCCGAGATGAAGGCCGCGGTGAGCTCGGCCAGGGAGCGTCGCGAGAAGTCCGAGGAGGATGCCGCGGCGGCCGATCGCGATCGCCTGTCGGCCGTCCGCACCGCCTCCGAGTCCCGCGAGCGGCTGGTGCAGGATGACGAGGCCATCCGCCGCGACCAGACGGAGCTGGCCCAGGTTGCCGACCGGTTCGAGTCCCTCATCGAGGCCGGCCTGCCCCACGAGATGGAGATGGCCGATGCCGAGATGGCTCTGGCCGAGCTGACCGACAGCATCGGCGACACGCACGTGACCGAGCTGTCCGAGGCCGTGCAGCAGGTCCGGTGGAAGGCCAACGACGCCATCAACGCGGCGGCCAGCGCGCAGGATGCGCTCGACGACATGGATCGGCGCCGCGCCGACGAGCAGGCCGATCGCCAGGTGGCCGCCGACGAGCGCGCCCGGCATTTTACCGAGCGCGATGGCGCCCTGGCCGAGGCCGAGGCCGCCGCCAAGCTCCAGGTCGCTTTGGGCCAGGAGCTGGTTGCCGCCGAGGTCGAGCGGCGCCAGGCTCGCGAGCAGCTCGGCAAGCTAGGCGCCGAGCGGGATGAGGCCGTTCAGGCCACCAGCCGGGCGCAGGTCGAGCTAAACAATCGCCAGCGGGATGTCGAAGGTTTTGAAGCAGGCCTGCATCACACCCGCGAAAGATTGGCCGAACAGGTCCGTAACCTGCAGGACATGGAAAACCGGCTATGGGAGGCAGGGATCGAACTTCCGTCCGAAAGACCCCAGATGAGCACCCACCAGGTCGAGGCCGCCCGCAAGCAGGCCCAGGGCCGGATCGAGGCCCTGGGGCCGGTCAACCAGCTCGCCATCGAGCAGTACGACCGCGAGGAGGGCCGCGCCGGCGAGCTGCGCGAGAAGCGCGAGTCGCTCAAGAGCGAGCGCGAGCAGATCGAGGCGCGCATGGACGAGATCGGCAGCCAGAAGAAGGCCGTCTTCATGGGGGTCTTCGATCAGGTGCAGGGGACCTTCGGCGAGATCTTCCAGGAGCTGGCCGCCGGCAGTGGCGAGCTGTCGCTCGAGGATCCGGCCGATCCCTTCAACGGCGGCCTCATCATCCGCGCCCAGCCACCCGGCAGCCGGGTGTTCCGCCTCGAGGCGATGAGCGGCGGCGAGAAGTCGCTGACGGCCCTGGCGTTCCTCTTTGCCATCCAGCGCACGCAGCCCGCGCCGTTCTATGCCCTGGACGAGGTCGACCACGCCCTCGACGGCGTCAACGACGAGCGCCTGGCGCGGATGATCAAGCGGCAGGCCGACAACGCGCAGATGGTCGTCATCAGCCACCGCAAGCCGATGATCGGCCACTCGGACCAGGCCATCGGTGTATACGCCCGCCCGGACGGCACCACTCGCATCACCGCCGTGAGGTGGGGAAATTCCCGCGGCGAGGCCGAACCAGAGGTCGTGCCGGCATGAAGATGTGCCTGGCAACACGGCCACCTCGCCATGGCATGGGGTATGTGTCATGGCAGGGAGCCTCGTGCAAGGCTCACCGAGCCGTGCGGAGGGCCGAGGCGTGAGTGGCGCCGAACTCTCGATCGAGTTGCTCGAGCAGCTCGCCCGCAAGGGCGAGATCGATCCCTGGGACGTCGACGTGGTCGACGCCATGAATCGCTGCCTGGCGGATCTCGACGTCACCGACTCGCAGGACCTGCGCCTGTGCGGTCGGACCCTGCACTGCGCGACCATCCTCTTGCGCCTCAAGGCCGAAGCCATGGCCGCCGAGGTCGACGAGATCCTGGCCCCGCCGCCCGTCGCTTCCGACGACGATGACTGGTTCTCGTTCGATGAGCCGCTTGAGGACGACGAGGACGGCGAGGGTCGCATCGCCGGGCAGGTGCTCGACCTGGCCTTGATTCGCCGCGCCAACGCCCGCCAGCCCCGCCGGCGCCACGTCACGCTGGCCGAGCTGATCTCGGAGCTGCGGCGGATGGAGCGCGAGAACGCGGCAGAGGCGCCCAAGTTCAACGCGGTGCGCCGGGCCCGCAACGCCGAGATCCAGGCCCGCACGGTCGGCCTGGCGCATGAAGAAGACATCGAGGGGGATGCCCGGCGTCTGGCCGAGCACCTGGCCATGCGGTTCCAGACCGAGTCGGTGATCTCCTTCGCCCGCCTGGCCGCGGTCCGGGCCGACGATCGGGGATTGTTCCTGGCGGTCATGTTCCTGGCGCACTGGGGGGTCCTCGAGCTCCAGCAACCGGCACCCTACGGGGATTTCACCCTGGAGCGCTCTCTCTCGGCGGCCCCGCAGGCTACGGAAGACGCTACCGCAGCCGCCTGAGCCCTACCTTGAGCCGATCCAAGCCCCAGACCCCTGACGACCTGCGCCCCCTGGTCGAGGCCGCGCTCTTTGCCACGGCCCAGCCCATCGCGCTGGCCGAGCTAGCGGATCTGCTCGGCGCATCCCAGCGAGCCACCCGCCAGGCCATCGAGGCCCTGGTCGTCGAGTACACCGATCGCCCGCACGGCGCGCTCGAGATCGGGATGGACGGGGAGGGCTTCATCCTGCAGGTCAAGCCGCTCTTCCAGCGGGTGGTCGATCGCTTGCTGCCGACGGATCTGCCCCAGTCGGTGCTGCGCACGCTGTCCTACATCGCGGCCAGAGCGCCGATCATGCAGCGCGAGGTCGTCGAGGCGCGGGGATCGGGCGCCTACGACCACATCAAGGAGCTGGTCGAGCGGCGCCTGGTCGAGAAGGTTCCCAGCGGCAATTCGTTCGAGCTGAGGGTCGGCGAGCGTTTCGCCGAGTACTTCCGGATCGATCACGAAAAGCTGGCCCCGACCCTGGAGCGCCTACAGTCCCGGCGGTAGACGGGGGCTGCCCGTCGCGGCGAGGGCGCGATAGCGCATGGTGGCCGGGTCGATCGCCCCGGCGGGGGCCAGGCGCCAGTTATTGTGCTGGAACACGTCGGCGGGCGACAGGGTCTTCTTGCGCCGCAGGTAGCTGACGATGAGGCTCTGGATATCCTCGCCGTGGTCGTAGACCACGGGAGCGTGGGCGAACTCCGCGAACCCGCCTCCTCCCCGCTGCCGGTAGTCGTTGATCGCCAGGGTAAAGCTCTGATCCGACGTGACGGGCTTGCCGTGGTAGGTGAGGTCCAGGATGCGAGAACCGACCGGCCGGGTGACGTCGATGACGTAGTGGATGCCCGTCACCATGTCGTAGTCGAAGCCGGGGATCGCCGGGTTGGCGACGGGGGCGCCTGGCTGGTAGGGGGCGAAGTAGCGCGCCGACCACTCCAGGTAATCCTTGAGCTGCTGGCCGGTGATGCGCACGGCGACCAGGAGGTTCTCGTAGGGGTAGATGCCGGCGACCTCGGACATCGTGATCGGCCCCCGGGCCAGATTCACGCTGGTGTCGAAGTCGGCCGCCGCCGAGAGCTGGGCGTGGGTCGTCGCGAGCTGCACGGCGTTGACCAGATCGACGATGGGCGAGTCCTGGATCCGGGCGAGGCGGCCGTTCCAGGTGGCGTGGGTGGTGGCGATCCCCTTTCGCACGTAGGCCCAGGTGGCCTGATTGGCCTTGCGGGCGATGGCCAGGATGGCCGGATCCGGGGGGACGCCCCGGGTGGACAGGGTCGTGGCCGCCCGGTGGACGATCATCCAGTGACCATCGCGCTTCTGCAGGGTGAGGTCGATCTTGGCGAGGTACGCGCCCCACTTGTCGGCCTGGGCGATGGCGATCGGCCGCGGGACGACGTCCTGCACCAGGTGGCCGGCGATCTTGCCCAGCACGAGGGTGCTGTCGCTTGCCGGCTTCGACCAGACGTCCTGGTGGCTGTGGCCCAGCAAGAGGACGTCGAGGCCGCGGATCTGTCGGGCGAGCTGGTAGCCGATCTGCTCGGCCGGCAGGCCCGAGTCCGCGCTGTAGCCGTCGTAGGTGGGGCCAAAGGCGGTGTTGCCGCCGTAGCCCGCGTGCGGAGCGCCGATGATGAGATCCGCGCCCTCGGCCTTCATCAGCGGAACGTAGCGCTCGAAGGCCTTGACCGCGTCTCCGAAATCGAGGCGGCCCTGGACCTGCGTCTTGTCCGAGAGCGCCACGCCGGGGGGAGTCGTGCCGATGATGCCGATCTTGAGGCCGGCCTCGCGCACCATCACGAACGGCTTGAAGGCCAGGGTGCGCGTGCCGTGCTTGAACACGTTGGCCGAGATGAAGGGGAACCTGGCGTCGCGGCGGGCCTTGTAGAGCATCGGCAGGCCGTAGTCGAAGTCGTGGTTGCCGACGGTGAACGAGGCGTAGCCCATCTGGTTCATCGCGGCGATCATCGGGCTGATGTGGTGGCGCGGATCGCCGTGGCGGGCGAACCAGGCCGCGAGCGGCGAGCCTTGCAGGAGATCGCCCGAGTCGATCAGCAGCACGTGCTTGTGCCGCGCCCGCTCGCGCCGGATCAGGGTCTCGATCCTGGCCAGGCCCACCGCCTCGGGCTTCGGGCCATGGAGGTACGTGGTGGGATAGATGTGCCCGTGGATGTCGCACGTGCCCAGGATGGTGAGGTGTATCTCGGGCGGGGAGCTGGCGGGGACGCTCGGGTGCTTGGGCAGCGGCTTCGCCCCGAGCGAGAGCTGTGCCGCCAGCAGGGAGAGGAGCCCGGTCGCAAGGCCACGTCTGTGTCGCATGGCGGCATGGTAGCAGCTCCGGGCGCCTCTCCACCAGGCATCCGGATGGACCTGACGGAGGTCCTCTTGGCGGTGGACGTCGCGGTTGGGTTCTTGGGGGTTCCTGCAGTGCTCCTGGATGGGACGGGGCGGGCCCGGGCCGTCGAACGGGTCCCGGTTGCGCGGCACTGCGACCGCGCAGAGGGACCCGTTCAAGCTGAAGGGATGCAGGGGACTACGGGATCCGGGCGACGGCGACGCGGCGGCGATCGAGGCCGAGCAGCCAGAGGCGGCGATCGTCATCGAAGGCCAGGCCGGCGGCGCCCTGGATGGGCATCCCCGAGAGCTCGTAGGAGCGAGCGAAGTGCGGGGCGAAGACCAGGAGCTTGCCCGACTCGAGGATCCAGAGTCGTCCGCGGCTGTCCACGGCGGAAAGGTCGATCGGCTGGGGGCGAACGACGCGCAGGATGGGGCGATCGTGTGCGTCGATCAAGGTGGCGATCCCGCCGCCGATCGCCCAGAGCCCACCCTCGGGCGTGGGCTGCACCGCGAAGGGCATCTCCGGCAGGTAGACGCGGGCCTTGATGCGGCCATCCGGGGCGATGCGCACCAGGCCCGCCTTGCGATCGATGATCCAGCCGTCGCCGGATCGGTCGGTGGCCACGCGCAGGGCCGAGCCGGGGGACAGGGCGATCGAGCGCAGGATGGCGCCGGTCCTGGACACGAGCGTGGCGATCCCGAACCCTTCGTGCGCGCCCACCACCCAGGCCGTCTGGTTCCCGCCGGCTGCCACCGCGGCCGGCTGGAAGGGCAGAGAGCGGCTCCAGATCCGGTGCCCCCTGGCGTCGAAGGCGGCGAGATCGCAGGTGGACGAGAGCTGCTGCAGTCCGCCGGGACTCGACACCTCGTAGAGACGCCGGCCCCGCGATGCGCCCCAGCTCGCGCCCAGCGCCAGGGCCCCGAACTTCATCTCGGGCCGCGGCTTGCCGGAACCGAGCGAGACGAGCCCGGTCAACTCGAGGGCGTCGAGGCCGCCGCGTCCATCGGGGATGAGGTCCCGCGTGATGGCCGGGAGCATGACCAGGTGGCTCTTGAGCGTTCCGGCGCTTCGGGGTTTGGGGGCCAGGGGAACGGCCGGCCCCATTCCGCCGATGTCCAGCTCCTGTGCCATGGGATGCTTTTCTTCGGTCGATGGGATCAGCATGGGCAGGGGGCCGATGCGGCCCATCCCGCGGGCTGTCACCGAGAGATCGATCCCCGAGGGGACCAGGCGCTTGAGGGCATATCGGCCGGCGGCATCCGTGACGGCGCTATCGGCGACTCCGTACCGCGAGATGGGCCTGGCGCTCACCACCGCGCCTGCGACGGGCTGGCCGCTGGTCGTGCGCACGACGCCGTACAGCAC
>JAJYIO010000155.1 GCA_021790035.1 bacterium
CATGGCAGCAAACTTGCCCATCCACGTAGAGAAGAAGACGATGAAGCAGGCCCTCGGGCCGGGCGGTCTTTTCTCCATCGGCTACGCGAACGTCGGGAGTTCCATCTACTACGCCCTCGGCGTGGTCGCGACCTCGGCCCTCGGGGCGACGCCTCTGGCCTTCGCGATCGCCGGGCTTTTCTTCGTCTTCACCGCGCTCACGTACGCCGAGGGCGCGGCGATGTTCCCCGAGTCGGGCGGCTCGTCGAGCTTCGCCCGGCACGCCTTCAACGAGTTCATCAGCTTCGCGGCGGGTTGGGCGCTCATGCTCGACTACATCGTCACGATCGCCATCTCCGCCTACACCACGGCGACCTACTCGGCCTACTTCTGGGCGCCCCTCAAGGATCCCCACCAGCCGTGGGGCGTGGTGTTCGCCATCGTCCTGACGGCTCTCCTCTGCGTCCTCAACATTCGCGGGATCAAGGAATCGGCCGCCCTCAACAACATCTTCGTAATTCTTGACGTCTGCACGCAGTTCTCGATCATCGTGTTCGGGGCCATCTTGCTCTGGAACTGGCGGGTCCTGTTGAGCTACCCGCACGTGCCTGGCCAGTGGCCCACCCTGCGTTCCTTCGTCTACAGCGTCTCGATCGCGATGGTCGCGTTCACGGGCATCGAGAGCGTGGCACAGATGGCCGAGGAGGCCCGGGATGCCAAGAAGACGGTGCCCCGCGCCGTCACGTGGGTAATCGCCGCGGTCCTGATCATGTACGCCGGCATCAACGGCGTGGCCTTCAGCGCGCTCAACCCTCACGTCCTCGGTACGACGTACCAGCTCGATCCGGTCCAGGGCATCACCCATGCCCTCGGGATGCGGATGCCCATCCTCGAGACCATCTTGCGGCCGTGGATCGCCGTCCTGGCGGCATCGATCCTGATCATCGCCACCAACGCCGGCCTGCTGGGCGTCTCCCGGCTGGCGTACTCGATGGGCATGCACCGGCAGTTACCGGGCGTGCTTTACAAGCTGCACCCCCGCTACAACACGCCCTATTTCGCCATCCTGTTCTACACCGCGATCACGGTGATGCTGCTGGCCACGGGATTCTTTACCCCGAGCTTGATGGAGAACCTGGCCGACCTCTACAGCTTCGGGGCCTTGCTGGCCTTCATCGTGGCGCACGCGGCCATCATCGCGCTCCGCATCAAGCGGCCGGATCTCGAGCGTTCCTTCAAGCTGCCGCTCAACATTCCGTTCATGGGAAGCTCGGTCCCGCTCTCGGCGATCCTTGGTTTCGTGGCCACGGCCTCGACCTGGCTGGTGGTGGTCGTCTTGCACCCGTGGGGGCGAACGGCTGGTTTCCTGTGGCTGGGCTTCGGCATCGTCATGTACGCATTCCATCGCCAGCGCGAGGAGCTTCCGCTCACCACGACGGTGGTCATGACGGGCGTCGAACCGCTGCTGGTGCCGATGGCGCTAAAGCAGATCCTGGTGCCGACCATCGGGACCCCGTTTTCGGAAGAGATGATCGCGGTCGCCTGCCGGCTGGCCAAGCGCGAGCGAGCGACCGTCAAGGCCATCTACATCTACGAGGTGCCGATGTCCTTGCCCCCAGATGCCCAGCCGGTGCTCGAGATCGAGCGAGCGCAGGGCATCTTGACCCGGGCGCTGCAGATCGGCGAGGGCCTGGGGGTCAACCTCGAGATCCAGTTCTTGCAAGGCCGCCGGGCGGGAGAGATCATCGTGGACGAGGCCGAGCGGATGAAGGCCGACGTCATCTTGATGGGCCTCAATCCGGCCGATAAGCTGCGGCCCACGGCCACCATCGGTCGCACCGTGGATTTCGTCCTCAAGAAGGCCAGGTGCCGCGTGCTCCTCAACCGCCCGCCGCGCTCGACTCAGAGTTCGCCCTCGACCGTGCAGCCTGGCGAGGCCAAGACGGCGCCCATCTCGACTGGCAGCGAGTTCCTGTGATCGCCTTGCTGGCGCTGCTCGGCCCGGCGAGCTGGCCGCTGGCGCCAGCCGATGTCGCGAGGCTCGAGAAGGGCGGCTACGAGGCCCGGGACTTCCTCGACGGCGATGCCCACGGGATGAGCGTTCGCTTCTTCGTCAAGGCTCCGCTCCACGAGTGCTATGCCATCCTTGCCGACGTCAAGGACATGCCCCAGTACATGCCGGGGCTGAACAAGATCCGCGTGCTCTCTGCGACCGGCGACACCAAGATCTTGCAGTACCACTCGGGGATCCCGCTCATTCCGGATTTTGTCCTGGCCAGGCACTTCGAGCCCGACAAGAGCATCACCTGGAACAAGATCGAGGCCCCGTACAAGCGTATCGACGGGTCGTGGCGGTTCCAGTCCCTGCCGGCGGGAACCGTGCTCACCTACACGGTGGAGATCGACACCGGGCAGGTGTTCATCCCGAGCTGGCTGGCCATCGCCATCGAGCAGCAGGGGCGTTCCCAGCTCGTCCACAATGTGTGCCGCCGCATCGAGTCGGGCGGCACCTGGGTGCGGCCCGACTTCCACCCGTAGACGGTTTTCGGTTCGAGGCGGGCCCTCTGCGCGTTGGCCCCGCTCCAGGCGTTTTCGCCATACGTCCATGAAGGGATGCCGGGTCCGGCCTTTCGGCTGGACCCGGCGAAGAGTGATCGGGTTGGAGAGGAGGAGCTACAGGAGATTACCAGCGGTGACCTGACGGAGTCAGGCCACGCCGAGGGTTTGGTTGGAGAGGAGGTTTGAGGAGCTTGCCAGCGGTGTTTCCCTTGACACTCTATTCATCGCCGCGGCGCCGCTCGAACATTCTTTGGTTCCCATTAAATCATCATTGGAAGCTCGTTCCCGGGCCGCGCCAGCGGTGATCCGCAGGGGGCCTTGCCGCCGCAAACCGCCCCGGTTGCGGGCAGACGGCATTCGTAAGGGCTGGCTGCGAGACGCCCCACGTTTTGGGCTATCCTGGGTCGATGGCGCGAGTTTCACGGCCCGAGGTCCACGCCTGGGCTCTCTACGATTTTGCGTACACCATCTGGAGCATGAACGTCCTGTCGGTGTACTTCCAGCTCTACGTCATCAAGGACCTCGAGGCCCCGGATCTCGCGTACTCGGCGACGCTCTCGGGGGCGATGGGGTTGGTGGCCCTGCTGGCCCCGCTCCTGGGGGCATGGTCCGATCGTCGGGGCCGGCGCATCCCTCCGATGGCCTTCTGGACCCTGGCCTCGGTCGTGGCGACGGCGCTCATCGGGCGGTTCGCCGGTCTGGGGCCGGCCCTGGCGCTGTTCTTCGTTGCCACCGTCGGCAACCAGCTCGCCCAGGTCTTCTACAACGCCAAGCTTCCCGAGATCGCCGCCCCGGAGGAGATCGGTCGGATCTCGGGATATGGCACCGCGCTGGGGTTCGTGGGGTCGATCTCGGGGATGCTGGTGGCGCTGCCCTTCGTGACGGGCAAGCTTTTCGGCTGGCACCTGCCCCTGGTCGCCGAGGGTAACGTGGGGAGCTTCTTGCCCACCGCGATCCTTTTCGGCCTCTTTTCCCTGCCGGCCTTTTTCCTCATCCGGGAGGCCGGGCCGAGCGGGAATCCTCGTGGCCCGGCGGTGCGAGCCGCAAGGGCCGGATGGCGCGAGATCTGGAGGGATCTGGTGTCGGGGCGCTATCCGGGCGTGGGAAGGTACTTGCTGGCCAATCTGCTGTTCTTCGACGCCGTCAACACCGTGATCAGCTTCATGTCCTCGTACTGCGTGCAGGTGGAGGGCTTCGACGCCCGCAAGGGCGAGGTGCAGGTCATGCTGATGATGGCGACCCTCTGGGCCGTCGTCGGGGCGTGGATCTGGGGCCTGGCATCCGATCGCCTCTCGCCCAAGCGGGCGCTCACGCTGTGCCTCTGGCTCTGGGTCGTCGTGCTGCTGGCGGCGATCGGTATTCGAGACAAGACTGCCTTCTTCTGGATCGTCGGACCGCTGGCGGGATTCGCCATGGGGGGGACGGGAGTCACCGCTCGGCCGCTCATGGCCGAGCTGGTCCCGGTCGAGCGCCGAGGCGAATTCTTCGGCCTGTGGAGCCTCTTCGGGCGCTTTGCCGCCATCATCGGGCCGCTGGTCTGGGGCGGAGTGACGACCGGGCTGGTCGCCTGGGGAACCGTTCGCTACCCCGTGGCGCTGGGAGCCGAACTCGCCTTCCTGATCGCCGGTCTGTGGGTGCTCCAGGGCGTGCCCGATCCCCGTCTGGCTTTCGCTGGCATCCGGCAGGGGGAAGTCCAAGATGGACTCCTCGAGGAAAACCAGTTATGACTGCGGGGACCACGGGGCCGGTGCGGACGATCCCTTGACGAAAGGGGGCTCGGTGATGACTTCTCGATATGCGGCCGTCCTTGCTGGCGCTTTGATCCTCGCGTCGGCGCTTCCGCTCCGGGCGCAGCCGGCGGGCCAGCACCCGCCACTGCCGCCCGCCCCACGGATGTCTGCCCCGCCTTGCATGGCGCATGCCTTTGGCGGGCCAGGTGGCATGAGGCCGTGGCACAGGGTGGGCGCGGGTCCGATGGGCCCGATGGGCGGCGGTCCGGCGGCGCATTCTCGCATGGGCGCGATGTTCGCCATGCGCCAGGCCACGCTGGCCGAGGCGCAGGCCCGGCAGGAGTCGGAGCTACAGGGCAGCCTGCAGGGGTTGCTCAACCAGGTCGTCGGCTCCGGCAAGGCGATCGTCCGGGTGCACCTCGAGTTCGATCGGACCGTACGTCGCTTGCACAACATCCGCTACTCGCCCGTCATGGTCAACGGCAAGCCCGTGGCAGGGCGTTTCGACGAGCAGGTCAGCTCGACGATCGTCCCGCCCGGCGGCATCAAGCGGATGACCATCGCCGTGCTGCTGCCGCCGGCCGTGAGCGCGGCGGAGGTTCACAAGCTCGGTGCGGCCATCGCGGCTGCCGCCGGCCTGGATCCGGCCCGCCACGACGTCCTCGCGATCCACCGGGTTCAGCTGGCTCCCTGACCGGAAGGGGTGTCCTCCCTCGAACTCTCTCCGGCTGCGGTATCTGCTGCTGGGCTTGGCTCGGTAGGTGGCGAAGATTTCGCCGGGGTGCCATGACGGGGCCGGTCCTGGCCTGAGGTCAGGCCCGGTCGGCCGTGGCGACCCGCGAGATCGCCTCCCGGTATACCTCTTCGTACTGCTTGATCGACTCGGGGATGGCGTGCTTGGCCACGAGCTCCAGTCCGCGACGGCCCATCGCGCGCCTGAGCTCGGGATCGGCCAGCAGGTCTGCCAGGCGATCGGCGAGGTCTTCCGCGTTGCCGGGCACGTGCAGGTAACCGTTGACCCCGTGGTGAACGATCTCGGGAATGGCGAGGGCGTTGGCTCCGACCAGCGGTAACCCGGACGCCGCAGCCTCCAGCAGCACCAGGCCCTGGAGTTCGGCCTCAGAGGGCAGCACGAAGGCGTCGGCGGCGCGATAGACCAGTGGCATGGCCTGGTCGTCCAGCAATCCTGTCAGCGTCACCGCGCCCGCCAGGCCACGGCTCTCGATCTCGCCGGCGATATCGAGCGCCCCGGTCCCGACGAAGGCAAAATGCGCCGGCACGCGCCGAAGTACGGACGGAATGGCTTCCAGCAGGACATCCACGCGTTTTTCGGGACTGAATCGTCCGCAGTAGAGGACGACTGGACGATCCTGCGGAAACCCGAACCGGCTCCGGAGCTGCCGGATCTCCTCGTCGGAGGACGGGGGTCGGTACCGGTCCAGCTCGATACCGTTGGAGATGGGGATCGCCTGCCGGGTCAGGCCGTTCTCATGCAACAGGTCGCAGGCCGTGACGGTCGGAGCGCAGACCAGGTCGCACGGATCGAGCATCGCCAGGATCATGTCCCAGAGGCCGTCCTTGACCGCCTTGAAGACGTTCGAACCCTTGTCCTTGGGGCTCCAGTAGTTCTCGGGGATGCTGTGGCAGGTCGCGACCAGCGGGATGTTCCGCTTGCGCGCCAGTCGCACCGCGATGGCCCCCGCGTATCCGGGCGCCTGGAGGTGAACGACGTCCGGCTTGAGTCGGTCCAGGGTCCGCTCGATGATGCCGTCCGGAATGAGCGGCACGCGAACCGTGGTCTTGCCGGGGGCCGAGATGATCCTGAGGTCGGGGATGGAGCGGCAGCGGATGACCACCGTCTGTCCGTCGCGCTCGACGTAGTGCCGAAAACCCTTGAGCCCCGGCGCGACCACCCAGACCTCGTGTCCATTGAGCGCCAGCCCGTGGGCCAGCCGCCTGAACGCGATGGCGCTGCCACCCAGCGTGGGCGGGTAGTAGAGATCCGCGACCAGCAGGATCTTCATCGACGGGCTACTCTCATCAGAAACTCCCCTTCGGGGCAGTGACTTGCAGGGGGCCTTGCCCCCCGCAAACTACCCCCCGCTGCGGGCAAGCTGCTGCGTAGCCCCGCTTGGCAGGTGGGAAACTCCCCTTCGGGGCGGTGACTTGCAGGGGGCCTTGCCCCCCGCAAACTACCCCCCGCTGCGGGCGAGCTGCTGCGTAGCCCCGCTCGGTAGGT